>NZ_CFIDRX010000094.1:0-16365 GCF_984433645.1 Marisediminitalea sp. | reverse complement strand
ATCTAAATATTAAAATAGTAATTTGCATTGAAAATCCGCATATCCCTGCCGGTAACCGTGAGTTGCAATCCCGGGTCGAGGCACCATTACACGGAAACCCTGAACAGAAATGTTCGGGATTTTTAGAGCTAAAAGGTGCTGCAGGTAGCGATAGGGTGTGAGGTCGATTAGTCCTATGTTAATTAGCATTTATACGGGTATGCGCTGGTGGCATACCCGTTAAGCTGTTTGGCGCTAAATCAGCTATCAAAGCCTTCAAGCACAATTTTACCTATGGCCTTACCGGACTCCAGCAAGCGATGTGCCTCACGCAAATTGTGAGCATTAATACTTCCCATCGTTTGGTTTAAGGTCGACTTGATGATGCCCTGATCAATGAGTTCGGCGGTCTCAGTGAGCAGTTGATGTTGCACTATCATGTCGTCAGTACTAAACATTGAGCGTGTGAACATGAACTCCCAATGTAGTGAGATGCTTTTGGCTTTGAGCTTTTTAACGTCGAGCGTCTCTGGGTCATCGATTAACGAGATTTTGCCCATGGGTTTTAGAACATCTACATAGGCTTCGAGGTATGAATTTGTATGTGTCAGACTGGCAACGTGAGTCACCGGCCCGATTTCCAGTGTATTGATCTGTTCAACCAGGGATTGGCTGTGATCAATAACGAAATCTGCGCCCAATTCCTTCACCCATTTTTGTGTAGATGGACGAGAAGCCGTCGCAATAACGACCGCGTTTGTCAGTGCCTTGGCATACTGGATTAAAATGGAGCCAACGCCACCAGATGCCCCAACTACCAACAGCACGTCCGGCGAGGTCGCTTTTGAGTTTGAGCTTCTGGGAATGGCCAGGCGTTCAAATAACAGTTCCCAGGCCGTGATGCTGGTTAGAGGCATGGCTGCGGCTTCGGCGTCAGAGATGGAAGCCGGCTTTTTAGCGACTAGCCGCTCGTCTACAAGCTGGTACTCAGCGTTGCTGCCAGGACGAGTCAGATCGCCGGCATAATAAACCTTGTCACCATGATTAAATAGATGAGTTTCTTCGCCGGTAGCGACAACTTCTCCTACTGCATCCCAGCCCAACACTTTAAACTCATCATCGGTTGGGGACACATTCTGACGAATTTTAAAATCAACAGGGTTTACGGCAATGGCTGATACCTTTACCAGAATATCCCTGCCCGTCGCTGTTGGCTTATCCAGTTCAATGTCCTCTAGTGCATTGGCTGCATCTATGGAGCCCGCAGTTTTATAACCTATCGCTTTCATAACGTTACCTTGTGGTGTTATCAGAATTGAATGCAGTGTAGATCTTGTTTTGTTAATTAAAAACAGCTTATTCTTTTGTTCAGTATCAAAAATAAATTGATAATATGAATGTAAACGATCTGAAAATTGTTCTAAAAGTAGCCGAGCAGAAAAGCATTAAGCAGGCAGCCGAGAGTATGGATTTACTCGTGGCTACTGCCAGCGCGGCCGTAAAGCGGGTAGAAACATCGCTGGGCGTGACATTGTTTCAGCGTTCAACCCGAAAATTGAAAATCACCAGCGCTGGTGAACAAGCGCTGTCACAACTCGCACAGGCCGTTGCCTTACTAAATCAGGTTGAACAGCAATCTAAACATGTGTTGGGTACTATTGAAGGCGAGATCAGGCTGTCGGCCCCATCGGATTTGGGTCGAAATATTCTGCTGGAATGGCTTGATGCGTTTATGGGTAGCTATTCGAAGGTGTCGCTAAAACTGCACGTTAGTGACAGTAATGTCGACTTTTACCGCGCTCCTCTGGATGTCGCGTTACGTTACATACCCGACAACAACGAGAGCGTTTACGGTTTCAAAATCTGCGACGTACCAAGAGTCGTTTGTGCATCGCCCGCATACCTGGCGCAATGCGGCAGACCAGAACACCCCTCTGATTTAACGTCGCATAATAGCTTGCTCTATGAGTTGAAAGGCACACTGCATCACGCTTGGACGTTTACTCGCAACGGTGAAAAATTTCCGGTTAGGGTAGGGGGAGACAGAGCGGCCAACGATGCTGACCTGGTGAGGCGATGGTGTGTATCGGGAAAGGGAATCGCCATGAAGTCAGCACTCGATATGTCAACGGATTTACTAAGCGGCCGCGTAGTACCAATATTGCAGGAGTTTACAGCTCCTCCAACCGAGCTATGGCTGATTTGCCCGAGCAGGCAGTTAATAACCCCTGCTATACGAAAGTTAAGAGAGCATTTAACACAGCATTGTCAGCACTTGCTTGATAGTATGCGAGTGCAAGGTCTCATCCGTTAGTTTGTTGAAGCCTGTTGTCATCGACGAATATCGCTATCCGCGTGGATAGCGATCAGTTCAAATCGATATCTACAAATCAGCTTCGCCACTTAACAGTAAGCCCCGCACCGCGTTTTGGTGTTCATCGGGTGTTCGAGCTAATAACGCAAGAACAAAGTCCAGCGATGTGACGCTGTGGAATCCCGGTTGGTTTTTCGCAAACAGTTCATTCAATGTATCGACAATCACTTTGTCTCCCAGCCGTTCGCGTAATTCAGCGAACACTATGGTCGCTCTGGAATACACGTCTGCAGAATGCGTGGCGTCAATAATGGCCTGCTTTGAAGTTAACCTGCCACGAAGAGAATACTGATACCGTGTTTTTTCGTACTCAACGAGTGCCTGCATGGCCGATTTGCCAAATCGTTGTTCAATCAGCACCAACTCGGTGTATTTGGCCAATGACTCAATTAAAAATGACCCGTCTTCCTCTACGCCATACCCCAGCGTATGACCAAACCACTGGTGCGCTACCTCGTGCACCGTTCTGCGATAACGCTGATCAAAACCGGCATCGTCCGCCGGCCTTGCCCGAACGGCGAGTCGGTGTGACATTAAAATAACTTGGGGCAGCGCATAGCCACTCGGTCCGATTTCGGGAATAAATACCAGCGACAAATCAGAGTACGGGTAGGAGATAAGTGTGTTTGAAAACCATTGTAGCGTATCACTTACTGCCTGCTCATGAATGGCATGAGCTTCGGAAGACGGTGCGCCGGTTAGTGTGTCTCCCAGCCCAATATAATGCACGTTGACTGAGTGTGTACTGAGTTTAATGACGCTGGACAGTGGTGTCTGAATTGATGTCAGCCATACCGGGATGTTGCGAATGGGGGTGACTGTTTTAAATTCCACATACCGACGGCCCTCCTGCTGCCATTCGTGTACCTTGGTGCCTTGCGCTACCACACTGTGTGAAAGCGGAGCGGAAACCTTGCTGTGAAGCGTAATCGGACGCGACGAAGGTTTGGTTGCGGGTGGGTGAGTGGCAAATGTACTTGGCTGCGCCATGTTGAGTTCGGGTAAGCCAAACTGGAGCCGGGTTTGTTCATCGCGCAGCGTGTACTGCCGATTGAAGCCCACATATGGCAGCATTGGAATGGCGCGCAAATAGCCGAATTCTGGTAACAGCACCTGATGACCTGCGGGGAGCCACAGGCGTGCGCCATCCACCAGAATAGAGGCGTGCAGTGTTATGTTGTCTTTCGGCATAAGCGGGGCTGCCAGGGTAAATACGTATTGGTGTAATTGCGTATCCTGAAAAGACAGGTTAGCGCCGTCCAGCGTTAAAGATTGTGGGGTAAAACCCGGAAAGCTACCAATCAAGATCTCTGTAATGGGGCTGGTAGTCACGTTGGTTAATTGCATGTCCAAAGACAGTGACGCCTGACGAGCTTCAGGGTAAAAATCCACTTTGGCATCAATATGCGTAACAATAGGTTGCGGAACAGCGTCCCAGTGTGCGAATTGTTTTTCATAGTCGGCGCGCAGTGCGTAACGTGCATCGGCAGACATCTGCGGCTTTTCGCTTTTCAGTAGCAGGTGAAAGGCAGATACCGTGCAAACCATCAGGCCCGCTATAAGAAAACCGGCAACCGGTAAATGTCGCCACTTCACCAGTGACAGGCCAGTGCCACGATGACTCATGATGATTGCCAATCCCAGCGCAGACAGCGTCAAAATGACCCACACCAATGCGTAGGGTGCAAACGTGGATGCACTTCTTGAAAAGCCAATCAATGCATCAAGGGGTTGCAGTGGCGTACCGGCAATGTCCAGGAGTGGGTGAGATATACCGGCAAGGTTAAGTACCGGCGTGAACTTCACGATCAGCAGCAGTAGTCCGACTACGCCAGCTATCAGAGAGTGACGAAACAGATGATGTAGTGCCAGGCAAAACCAGCCAAACAACAAGACGGGACCGCCTCCCATCAACAACACTAACCAGTAGGTACCAGCCTCAATTGCACTCGACGACAGCAACTGGCTGGTTGCGGTAGCCAATGCTGTAGTCACAAGCAGGATACACCAGGCAACTAACAACGTAGCTGCCTGCGCCAGGATAAGTTGAACATTGGTAACCGGCGCGGCGGCAATGAGTTCTGCGACGCGATGACGCTGGTTTTCCCAACCGAGCTGCCAGCTCCACAGCGCCATTAATACGCAGCCTGCGAAGGGCAGAATATCCCAGGTAACGCGATTCAGCGCATCGCTACTTAGCGGTGTAATAACCGCGCCAAACTCCGCGTAGTCAATGCCTGCCAGCACTTCTGAAAACACGACGCCGCCATAAAACAGTATGATGAACACAAAGATACGGTTGTGAATAACAATACTGCACATCCCCGAAAACAGGGCCCCAAACGGGGAGTAACGCCATTGCTGCACTATGTCTGGAATCAGTGTGTTTGAAAGCACTTTGTCTGAGAACACAAGTCGGCGAACCTGTGTTAGCGCCGCTGAAAACAGGCTAAACACCTTGAATAGCCCTGTGCTTGAAGGCGCGGTAAACAATATTTGCGATGGGGCAGATAAAGTGCGGTGAATAACAAATGCGGATATGAAAAGCCAAATCAAACGGTTGGTGACTATTCCCATCGACATGGCCCACTGGGGGGCACCGGATTGGTACTGGTCGAAAACAGCCGTAAAGCCAAGCGGGTCAAATAGCAGCATAGCCTGATACAGGGTGGGGTTGAGAATGCTGCTGCCTGCCAGCACAGGTGAGCCGGTAATTGAAGCGAGCATGACATAGCCGACCCAGCACAACGCAAACAGCGCATAAATCGTCAGTGGACTTTTGGCAGATTGTGCGGCGTACAGGGCGAGCGAACAGTAAAGAACACAGGCAGGCAGAGTTAATACCAGCGCATTCTTTAAGCCGGTTAGCAGGAGTATGGCATCAAACGACCCATAAAAAGACAACACCAATAGCTGCAACGAACCTGAAACAATGCATAGCAGGATAACCAAACTTAACAACCCCATGAGCTGATAATATCGCCGTTTACGTTCATTGGTGGGCGTCGCCGCTGTGAGTTCCTGCATCTGGCAAAGTTGCTCGCGCATAAGTATGGCAGGGGTGAGGGCGCCAATTACAATCGGCAGCGTCATCATGAGCACGGTAATATTTACCAGAGTGAGGCGTTTTGCCAGTTGTGCATCGTCTACCGACAAACCTTGCGTCAGCAGTACCGATAATCCGGGCAACCCAAGCAGACATAACCAAACCACTGGTTGGCGGCAGTACAGTCGCCATTCATTAATGAGCAACATGGCTTTTTACCTGTAGGGCTAATTCATAAAAATACCGATCTTGTAGGGTGGCGTTAACTAATACTGCATCCGGGGTGGGTTGTTCGTCGTTAAACAGTCGCCACACTGGCTGACCACAATGATAATGCTCGCCCAGCAACACACCGCTGTCGGGCTTGGAGGCGCTCTCCCACACTTTGTTTTCCATGGGCGAAATCAGTGAATGCATGGCTCCGCTGTCAACAATACGCCCTTGCATCATTAAAGTGGCGTGGGGGCAAAGGTGTTCAATGTCTTCCACAATGTGGGTAGACAGTAACACCAGCTTATTTTTGCTCAGGGAAATGAGCATCCCATGTAAACGTTGTCGTTCTTGTGGATCCAGTCCGGCGGTCGGTTCATCCATGATCAGAATGCTCGGGTCGCCCAACAGCGCCTGCGCGATGCCAAAGCGCTGACGCATACCGCCCGAGAATGTGCTTACCCGTTTGCCGGCATGCTGAGTCAGGTTTGTGATGCTGAGCAATTCATCTATTTGGGACTGAGCCTTCGACCGAGGCATGTTTTTGAGCGCGGCTATGTGATGTAGCAAGGCTACACAGCTCATGTGAGGGTACACCCCGAAAGACTGTGGCAAATACCCCAGTTGCTGGCGCAACAAGTGAGGCGATGCCAGCACGCTTGTGCCGTTAAAAAGAATGTCGCCGCTGTCCGGCGTTTGCAAACAGGCAATAGTGCGCATCAGGCTTGATTTACCTGCACCGTTGGGGCCGAGTAAGCCCACCATACCTGATGGGAGTGTCAGTGACAGACTGTCTAGAGCGACTGTCCCGTCGGCATAGGTTTTACTAACTTGTTGTAATGAGAGCATCGTGTTTACGTCCCTGGTGTAAATTACCCGGTTACTGTAGAGCTAGCTTGCAGAAAGGGGGAGCAAAGAATGACTAACGTGCGGAATGGGGTGACAACCGTATAGTTTGTTGTAATTATCCTTGCATGCTGGGGGATGGCTGGCGGAATTTTACTTTCGTCATCAAATTGCGTAGCTTCGTCATGCAAAGCGTGAGCTGACGGCCAACGTGCTGCAAACTACCAGGAAATGTATTGGCAAAGTGTGGCATTGGGAGCGAATAATGACTGTTGAATTACGCAAAAACGGGTTGCTGTTATTACCTGTTTTGGCGGCCGTGCTACTTGAAGCCTCTATTCGTTTTGTGTCTTTCCGAACACCGGATCCGCTTTTGCTGTTGCAAACACATGGCCAGCTTCTGTTTGAAATGCTGCCCTTTTTCATTGCCCATTATGCGGCATGGCACAGTCACAGAATAAAAGCACTGCTTTTTTGGCTGGCTGGTTTCGCAGGGTACCCTCTGGCGGCGACGGCATTCGCCCATCACAGTACAACGTTTAGTGACTGGCATTTATTGGGTGGACAGGGATATATGCTGGCTGCCGGAGCCAGTGGCATGTGGTTTTTACATCACCTGCTCGGACGGGTTACTCAGGGGGCCAGCAGTTGGCTGTCGACACTGCTGTCTCTGGACACCATGGTGGTTGTTTGTCTGGTGATCTGGACATTTACCATGGCAGGTGTGTTTTTGCACAATGTGGACCCGATGATCAACCAACCTCTGGCAATGATCATTGACTTCGCTCAGATAGTAAACGAGTTGCCCTTGTTTACGCATTATTTCTGGCAGTTCGGTGTAATGGCCGGCGCTTTATTTTGTGTGTATTGGTTTAATCGTTACATCCTGATCCGGCAATTGCTGGCTGTGCATGGCATAGTGCCATTTCTGGCGGGTTGTGTGGTGTTTATTCTGGTTTTCAGTCCGCCCGTGTGTGCCTTGTTGCTATTAATGCCGCTCAACAATGTCGCCGAATTCACCTTGATTCCGTCTGAAAATCACAACCCGTTCGACCCTTTTAACTACCAGCTGACATTTTGGTTACTGGTATTCAGCGCGCCGCTTATTCTGGCATTTGAGCGTCAGTCTCAAGGCGCTAAACTGGCGGCGATTGCTCAGCAACAAACACGCACTGAGTTACAATTATTGCAACAACAGGTAAATCCCCATTTTCTTTTCAATACGCTAAACAATCTCTATGCGTTGTGTCTGGAGCAGTCTGAGCAGGCTCCGGAAATGGTAGAAAAGCTGGCAGGGCTACTGCGTTACACCGTGTACAAGGGGCAGTTGGAGCGGGTCTCTCTCAGCGAGGATATTGGCTACCTTCAGGACTATCTGGCGCTACAACGGATGCGTTATACCGCAGACTGCCAATTTAACTGTAGATGGCCTGAAAAGGCCGAAGACTGGTCGATACCACCACTCATGCTGATTATTGTATTGGAAAATGCCTTCAAACACGGCATAGAAAAAGCGCCTAAACCCTGTGAGCTTACGTTGTCTGTCACCCTGCGAGACAATACGCTGGTGGTTGAATGCATGAATCCGTTACCACCCGCATCCCAAGCTGCAATCGCTACGCGTACTTCAGATGCGCACGGTGACAGCGGGTTAGGGCTGGATAACCTGAAACGCCGCCTGGCCTTGCAGTTCCCGCAGAAGCATTTGTTGGTCAGTGAGTCGAAGGGAGACGTATGGCACACCCGTCTGGAAATGGAGCTGGCACCGTGTTAGATGTGTTAATCATAGACGATGAGCCACTGGCGCACCGGGTGCTGTTGCACCATCTGGCTAATCACGACGATATGCGAGTGGTAAAGCAATGCTATAACGCAACGGAAGCCTTAGCCTGGTTAGCATCAAATCAGGCCGATCTGATGCTGCTGGATATTAACATGCCCATGTTAAATGGAATGGCGATGTTGAAGGTGCTGGCTAACCGGCCGCAAGTCGTCATCGTTAGCGCCTATCAGGAATATGCGTTAGAAGGATTTGAACTGGATGTGACCGACTACCTGCTCAAACCGGTCAGTGGCGAACGACTCTCTATGGCGCTGGACAAAGTTCGCCAGCGCGCGGCTTCCGACCAGGCTCCTGCGGCGTCTCAAACAGTTTCTGAACTTATTCCCGATCACATTGTAGTGAAAGTCGAACGCGAGCAACGACGTATTTTACTCAATGATATTTGCTATCTTGAGGCGTACGGTAACTACGTGAAAGTGTGGCTGGGCGATTCAATGTTATTGGTAAACAGCACACTTAAAAAGCTGGTGGCTGCGCTTCCTGAAAGCGCGTTTACACAAATACATAAGTCCTATGTTGTGCATAACCATTGTGTAATAGGCAAAGATTCGGACTCAGTGCTGCTGGCCAATCAGGTCAGGCTTAAAGTCGGCAAATCCTTCAAACCCGTGCTGGGGCGCTTGCTAGCCGGCTCGCTATAGCGGGTAAAAGCCCTTCACGAAACCCGGCATTTAAGACCTGACAGGGCGATTGCAAGTCGCCTTTCTATAACTTTGAGTTACTTCCTGTTACATCCTGAACGGTGATGTCGTCAATATTGACGTGGGAAAACAGAAAAATGGATTGCACTTTATTGTTAGTCAGTCATGATCCCCCGCAACAATGACAAAGTACACGCACTCTCAAACAGAAACGCGTTAATCTAAGTAATAAAGGCAAATCATGGCGGCAATAGGTATTGATTACGGTACGTCTAATTCGGAAGTGGTCTTCTTTGACGGTAATCATCACTCTCATGTAAAACTCGATCCTCAGGTAAAAGACGGGAATAAAATTCGCTCGTCGATTTTTATATATTACCCGGACGAATTGCCCACGCCGCCAGATGAGATTGTTGAAGCCAAAGTGGCACAGCTACAGCGTGCTATCGGTGAGCAAATCGAAAAAGAAAAGCAGCGTTTCTATGAGGCTCAGGATCCCAACGAACAGCAGGTTTACAGCGACAGGATAGAAAGCCTGCGCGGTCAGTTTCACGACCGCCCGGGGCTACAAAAGCGCGCTATCCAATTGTTGCTGAAAGATCTCACGGTTCAGGATTTGTCGCTTAAGCAGTTAGTGGAAACCGGTACCTTTGCCTTTGGTGAAGAAGGCTTCAGACGTTTTCTGGCGACACCGGAAAAGGGCCGGTTAATCTATTCACCAAAGAACTTCCTGGGCGCGAGCTTAGACAGCCAGCAGCAGGAGGCGTTTGTTGGCATGATAGCCAAACAGCTTGGTTATTTTCGTGAATGTGCAGAAGCACAGCTCCAGCAAGCCGTCGATACGGCGGTCATTGGCAGGCCGGTAAAATTCCACGGAACACGTGGCGAAACCGGCAATGTGCAAGCGATCAATATCATGCAGCAAGCTGCGGCGTTGGCCGGGTTTAAACACGTTAGCTTCCTTGAAGAGCCTATCGCTGCTGCCTACAGAATTGAGCGCACGTTAGCAACAGAAACCACTACGCTGGTGGTAGATGTGGGCGGCGGTACAACCGATATTTGCTGTATCCGATTAGGCCCTGAGTCAGCGCAGCCAGAACAGCACAACAACCCGGTATTAGGTGTAACGGGCAAGCGTCTGGGCGGCATGGAGTGCGATAAAAACCTGGTATTAAAAGCCATTGCGCCGCATTTGGGGCAAGGACTGTCGATGCAAAACGGATTACCTGTGCCACCCACCTATTTTTCTGATATGTGCGCCGTGGATGATATTCCCAAGCTCACTCGTTTCTTTTCAGACGAATACGGGCTGGAAATCATGCAAACCAAGTCGATTGTTAAAGAGCCTGAATTACTTGAGCGACTGCTGATCATTCAGGAAGAAAAGCTCTCGGCCAGAGTGGTGAACTCGGCGCGGATGGCTAAGGAGCTATTGTCGTCGAAAGCGCAAATTACTTTGCCTTTGCCGTACATAGAACCAGACTTCAGCATTAGCATCGACAATCAAACGTTAGCTCAGTCCATGAAGTCCTGGCTGAGTAAGGTGATTCGTTTAATCGAAGAGTGTCTGGCTCAAACCGACATAAAACCGGAGGTAGTTATGATCACCGGCGGCATGAGTTTGTCTCCTATCCTGCGTGATACATTGTCTAACGGGCTACTGGCGGGGTTACCGCTGCTCGAAAATGACGCGTTTAACTCTGTGTGTGAGGGGCTGGCTATTCAGGCATACAGAGTAAGTGGCGTTGATACGCCACGATAAAAGCCTGCTGGAGCAAATTAGTTACGCAACTTGTCAGTGATTTCCTGTTCATTTAACGGTTTGGACCAATGGTATCCCTGGCCCAACTGACAGCCCATTTCAATCAGCATCTGTTTAGTCGCTTCGTCTTCGATGCCTTCGGCAATGGTGTGCATTCCCAGGCTGGAGGCCATGGTGATCATGGCCTGAACAAGTGGCACATCGTTGTCATCACTGGTGAGAGGGTAAATGAACGAACGGTCAATTTTTAACGTAGAGGCGTTAAATTTACGCAAATAGGCCAGGTTTGAATAGCCTGTGCCAAAGTCATCAATGGAAATTGTGATGCCCATATCGGTTAACGCAGATAGCTGTTGCAGAATGGCTGACGACTCATTTAAAAATAACGATTCTGTCAGTTCTAATTCTAATGCGTCGGGTGGCAGTTTTGCTGTAGCTAACGCTTCCTCCACATAGCTTTTCAGCATGCCATCATTAAATTGTAATGCCGAGATGTTCACGGCAATGCGTAAATCCGAATGCCCACTTTCCCGCTGAGAAGCACAAAATAAACAAGCTTGCGCAATCACCCAACTGCCCAGTGTATTTATTACGCCGGCACTTTCAGCCAAAGGAATAAACTTGTCCGGCCCTATCATACTGCCGTCGCTTTGTGGCCAGCGTAATAACGCTTCCACGGAAGCTGTTCGCCCGGTATGGAGATCAATGATGGGTTGGTAATACAGCTCGAAATCCTGATTGGCAACGGCACTGCGTAGCTTTTGGAGCAGCGTAAATCGCTCTTCGCTTTGCGCGTCCTGCTCGGGGGCGTAAAAACAATAGGTATTGCGGCCATCGCTTTTCGCTTTGTACATCGCGATATCTGCTTTGCGACAAAGTTCTTTAAAATGCTCACCGTGCTGCGGGGCCAGGGCAATGCCGATGGACGACGACACTACTACGCGGTTCTGCTGCACTTCAAATTCTTTGGCACATTCCGCTAATAAGGTATTCACGAACCGGGTCAACGATAAGTGATTGTCCTGCTCGTCTGTGAACGGGGTCAGCACCAAAAACTCATCGCCGCCAAAGCGGATCAGGTACTGATCTTCACTCAGCAAATTGCTCAGCCGGTCGGCCAATTCTTCCAATAATATGTCACCGGCAACATGCCCCAATGCGTCGTTCACAGGCTTGAAGTTATCCAGGTCTAAAAACAACAGCGCAAGTTGCTTATTGGTTTTACGCAAGTTCTTCAATAAACGCTGAAACAGCTGTTCTCCGTGCAATCGGTTTGGGAGATGCGTAAGCGGGTCGTGATGGGCAAGGTGTTGGATCTGTTGACGGCTCAACTGCACTTTATCGTGTTCTTCTTGTAGAGATAGCATGAGCTGTTTGATATCGCGCACCAGCACATACACGCTGAACCCGGTAATAACAAAAATGACCTGCACAAAAATCAGGTGCTCCCAGCTTAATTTGGGGGTACTTGGAACAACATGACCACTCAAATTAAGCCAAACCAGCACAGAGCATTGAACAATAGTGAGGGTCAGTAATGTGCCAAAAAGGCCGACGCCACCCAATATAGCGGCAAAAATTAACAGACAGGGATAGCCAATAATTGCTATATCAAACAGCCCGGCACCGACGAGGGCCAGCGCAAATAACATGGCCGACATAGCGCTTAATAATACGAAAGAGGAGGCCTGAACTTTGTGTCGGTAGGCCAGTAAAAATGCCACAAGAAGGGAAATTAACCCACTGGCAAAAATAGTAAATGCAACACCGCGGGCAACCAGCAAAGAAGCTACTAATCCCAGTGCGCTGACTGCACAAATTTGTAATAACCGATGCCGACGAACCTGCGAGAGCGATTGTGCAGAGTTCACTTCAACGACATTGTACAGCTCATCGTTGTTGTCCATGTCCAAGGCCTGTCAATGTAGTCTGTGTACTATAGCACCTGAAAATACATGCCTCTATATGCTCTGGCATATCATTATGGTGCAACTGTATACCTAAAACGAAAGCTACAGGCCTGCCAGCGCATAGCCGGTGAGTGCAAGGCCAGTGACAATTAACGCAAACGACACCAACGCCCCGACTTTCATAGAGGTGATACCTGCGCCAATAACAGACAGTATTGGCGGTGTTAAACCCCGTCGCCATTTGTGAATTCGGTGGGCATACACAATGGTGCCGGTGACACACAAGCTGGTAAGTACCAGACCGAAAACAAAGTACAGGCTTTTGCTCCAGTACCCGCCCCAGGTACCGAAATGCAGCGGGTCCGCGGCTTCGGATATACGCGCATGCACGGACAGTTGGCTGCCTTCACGTGTTGACAACAGTGCACCGCTAACCGGGTCGATTATCAGGTTATTTGCCCGGTCGCGAACCAGAATATGGCCTGCCTGGCCGTCAATGCGAATTGGCTGGCCTGGCTTAACGGGCAGAAACACCGAGGTGATCCGCAAGTCTGGTCTTATTGCATGAGCGTGATTGATGGCTTTTTCGAATACTTCAGGCTGAACCTGCACGGCAGTCTCTTTTGCTACCTCAGTGGTGATGGGGGCATTGTCAGGATAACTAGCCGCTAAGCCGTATTTCTCAACAAAATACCACAGCCCGGTTGCGGCCATGATGGCCAGAAGCCAACTGCTCCACAAGCCAGTGAGTCTGTGAAAATCCCCCCAGAACACTCGTGGGTTGTGTTGCCGGGGCAACCGCCATAGGCCTCGCCACCACTGTGGGTGCAGCACGAGTCCGGAAATGAGAGATACACACAATAAAAAGGCGGTGGCAGACACAATAGTCAGCCCAATATTTAGCGGCAGCATAAGGTGGCGATGCAGGCGGCGTAACGTGGTTTGCCAGTTAAACCATGCGCCATTACCGGTGTATTCATAGGTATCGGGCTTGAAGAAAACGCGGTAGCGCTGTGCATGTTTGTCGATCAAGATCGCTTCGGCGGCAAAACCATTATGTAGCGGGGCCGACAGTTGATAGATGCGATCGCCATTGGCGACGTTCAGCACGTTGCGATAATACGCTGGCCAGTCTAGCGATTGGTTGGTAGCAGGCGCACGGATTGCCGGGTTGCTTAACCAGTCAAGCTCGTGTGACAACACCGCCAGTGTGCCGGTGAACATAACGAAACACAAAAACACAGCCAGCGGAAAACCCGCGTAGCTGTGCCATTTGTACCATGTCTGTTTATTCATTGACTGTAAACGTCCGTTTCAGCCAGCTAACAAGTTGCTGTTGCACGAAAAGTATCAGAAATCGTAGCTAAGCTGCACTACAACCTCGCGAGGCTCGCCAGGGAAGTGACCATTGCGTTCGCTAAAGCCGCTCACTGCATACACTTTGTCGAACAGGTTTTTCACGTTTACGCTAAGGAGCAGGTCATCCCAACGGGTGGTCCAGCTGGCATCAAACACGGTGAAGGGCTTAACGCGCTGGCCATTAAGACTGATTTGCTCACTCACGTAATCCACGCCCATTGCAAACGATGAATCAATTGCTGCAATGTCGTAACGCGCCCAGAAGCCAGCCTGATGGCGGGGTGAGTTAGCGAAACGGCGGCCATCGTAGGTGTTGCCGGTGCTGCCACTTACCACCAGGGTGTCGTTGTAAGCATAGTTTGCTGTAACACTGATGGTGTCGGTTACGTCACCTACCAGAGTAAACTCTGCACCATTACTTTCAACCAGACCAAAATTGATTAGTGCCGGCTCAACGTCGTCGTTAACACCTTCATCGTAGTCAGGGTTGTTAATCACCAGGTTTTCTTTGTCGATTTGATACACCGCCAGCGTTGTCATAATACGGCCATTCAGCCAGGCTTGCTTTATACCCAGCTCTACTTGTTCACCTGTTTCCGGGGCCAGCGGCTCTGCACCTGCGTTTTCAAAGTCTGCCGGATCGACCGGGTTAAAGCTCTGCGAGAGATTCAGATATACCGTAGTAGCGGCAGATGGCGTGTAGATCAGGCCTGCGCGAGGCGAGATGTCTGTGTCTGAATACTGGGTGTCGGTATCCATGCTTTTTTCGTCAAAGTGGTCGAGTCTGGCCCCCAGCATCAGCGCCCATTCTGGCGAGAATTGCAGTTTATCCTGCAAGTAAAGACTGGCACGTTCACGCTTCAACCCATCGCGATTCATATTGGTCAGGTTGTATGTACTCGGATCGGTTTCGCCGTAGTTAAGGGTAAAGATATTCAGGTTTGCAACGCCGTCGGCTTCATAGCGAGCACGGTAGTAGTCGTAGTCAGTTTCGACATTATGATAGTCACCGCCAAACAGGAACTGGTGATCGATACCGGCTGTTTCAAAGTCGTAAACAAAATCAAGCGTCAGACTTAGCTCGTCATTTGCACGGTACTGTTTGCGGTATTCGCGGCGGATAGTCTGGTCATCGATATTGGCAACGCCATCACCATTTACGTCTACCCAGCTGCGCGACTCGTGATAGGCCTGCTCGCGCTCGTTATCCAGATAACGGAGGGTACCGTTGAAGGTAAAGTTGTCGCTAAAATCGTGTTGCAAATTAGCTTGTAATACCAGCGCTTCAAGGTCCTGATAATCTACTTTTTCATTGGCGTTGTAACTGCGACTCACCAAAAAGTTACCATTGTCGTCTACCGGCACACCACGCAACCGGTTGCCGCCCAGGTTTTGCACTATGTAGTCGTAAGTCGTTGTAAGTTGGGTACTGTCTCCCAGTACAAACAATGCACCGCCAGCTAACTCAATGTTTTCAGCGTCTGCATTGTTGCGAAAGCTATCCTGAGCTTCATAAAAAGCGCCGAATCGATACGCCACAGATTCTGTAATTCCACCGGTAAACTCGGCAGAGGCGCCTGCCAGTGAAAAGTTTCCGCCTGTCACTGTGATATTGCGTCGTTCGTTAAAGGTGGGTTGGCGACTCACGTAATTGATCATACCACCCGGTTCGCCACCCCCATAAAGTGCCGCAGCGGGTCCTTTGAGCACCTCGACGCGTTCTACGTTAAATAATTGCGGCACGCTAAAACCTGAGAAAGGGTCCCCCCGAACACCGTCATAAAAGACGTTGGCATCATCGCGAAAACCTCGGAACGTGATGCCGGAGTAGCTGAATTCACTGACACCTGCGATTGAGCGGTATAAATCGGTGATGTCTCGCGCCGCCTGGTCAGCGATAAGCTGGTGAGTAAGTACTTGCACTGACAGTGGAATGAGCATGATGTCCGAGTCGGTTTTTGTGCCCACCCGGGTGCTGCTGTCTAAATAAAACTGCTGAGCACGCCCTGTCACTTCGATGGTTTCAATATCAGATTCTATTGATGTGTCATTGGCATAAGCGGGTTGAGCGGTGCTAAGCACAGAAAAAATAGCAATCGCGATGGCGGAATGGCGCATTGGTAGTCCTTGAAGAGTGATTTTTATACGATAATGATAACTATTATCATTATCGTATAAAATACGGGTGTCATTCAACCTATTAATACTGTTGTTCGCATGCCATTGTTGGCTTTTCAGACGAATTACGCGGCCTTTTGGGTTGGTGGTCAGAATGTAACAGTTGTAAAAGTACTGTCCTTTGTTTAGCAGTAAGATGAGAATGCTTCTTATTTGTAAGATGTAGAGTCAGAAGGACATTCCCTTGAAAAATTTAGTATTAGCTGGTGCTGTGTGT
>NZ_CFIDRX010000093.1:0-16577 GCF_984433645.1 Marisediminitalea sp. | reverse complement strand
CGTCATCCCGGGCTTGCCCCGGGACCTACTCAAAAAGGCTGAGATTTCGAAACAACCATTGTTGGATGTTTCCTAAGTTCCCGGATATGCGCTTCGCGATTCCGGGACGACGATGGGAAGGTTCACTAGTTCCCGGATAAATGCTGCGCATTTTCCGGGACGACGGATGGGAATAACGCTGCGGGACTCCAGGACGACAACCATCCCGTCATCCCGGGCTTGTCCCGGGATCTATTCGAAAAGGCCGTGATTTCGAAACAACTTATGTTGGATGTTTCTTTAGATCCCGGATAAAAGAATTAAGCCCGGCTACCGGCGTTAGCCCACGCGCCTTTAGAAGAAGGTGTTGGGGCTTTGCCTTCGCTGCGAGGCTTATTGCCAGAACGCTTAGGAGCGCCAGAACGGCGGCGTGCGGCCTGCCCTTCTCTTGGCTTTTTAGGTTTCTTCGGCTTCTTAACCGTCGCCGCTTTAATTTTTACAGCGTGTGTTGGCAGCGGCTCGGAAGGCTCAAACCCTTCCAAGCTTTCACGTGGAATATTCTGCTTAATAAAGCTTTCGATATCGCGAAGTTCTGCCACTTCGTCAGCACACACCAATGACCAGGCGCGACCGCCCTCACCCGCACGACCAGTTCGACCAATACGGTGAACATAGTTAGCCGGTACATTCGGTAAGTCTAAGTTGATAACCGCAGGCAGGCGGTCAATATCAATACCGCGCGCTGCGATATCGGTAGCCACCAGCACCTGAATAGTACCGTCTTTTAATGCACTCAGTGCTTTAGTACGCGCGCCCTGGCTCTTGTTGCCATGGATCGCCGCACTGCGAATACCCGCGCCAGACAGCTTTCTGACCACTTTGTCGGCACCGTGCTTAGTACGTGCAAAAACAAGCGTTTGCTTGGCGTCGTTTTGCTTCAACAACGCAATCAACGCAGGTATTTTTTGTTGTTTGTCTACCGCTACCAGCTTTTGCTCAATTACTTCAACGGTTGAGTTTTGCGGCGTAACCGACAACTTCACCGGATTATTGGTAACGGATTCAGCCAACGCCATTACGTCTGGCGCAAAGGTCGCCGAGAACAACAAGGTCTGGCGCTTGGCAGGAATAAGTTTCAAAATGCGTTTAATGTCGTGAATAAAGCCCATATCCAGCATGGTGTCGGCTTCGTCTAACACCAGGATTTCCAGCTCTTTCAGCGACACAGCGTTCTGCTGATATAAGTCCAGCAAACGCCCGGGCGTGGCAATTAATACATCCGCGCCTTTTCGTAGTGCCATCATCTGCGGGTTAATACCCACCCCACCAAACACAACGGTACTTCTAATTCGCAAATCAGCGCTGTAGTCACGCACATTCTGACCTACCTGTGCTGCCAGCTCACGCGTTGGCGTAAGAATAAGCGCACGCACTCGTCCACCACGAACATTGCGCGGTGACTCAGACAAACGGTGTAGCATTGGCAGTGAAAAACCCGCCGTTTTACCAGTACCCGTTTGCGCAGACGCCAGTACATCCTGGCCGTTTAAAATAACCGGAATAACTTGCTGCTGGATAGGAGATGGTGTGGTGTAACCTTGTTTAGCAATAGCGCTAAGAATTGGTGCACAAAGCCCCAATTGGGAAAAAGACATTAAGACCTCAGATTGTATTTAGGGATGTAGAACAGAAGAGTGGCTGGCAGACGCAAGACGCGTCTGCCGGAGCGTAATTAGCGTACAACTACCTGAGCCGCTTGAGGGCCCTTGTTGCCTTGCTCAACTACGAACTCAACAGTTTGACCTTCAGTCAGGGTACGGAAACCTTCAGACTCGATAGCGCGGAAGTGTACGAATACGTCTTTGCCGCCGTCAGCTTGAGAAATAAAGCCAAAACCTTTGCTCTCGTCAAACCATTTTACTGTGCCAGTAGATTTATTAGACATAAATAAAGTCCTTACAAATTAATTAAAAGATAAAAGCCTAACGTGCAGAGAAACTATTGGAGCACTGGGGCGTAAATCGGTTGACGTTTATTTATGAATCGAAAGACGAACAAACAAAGAGTAAACAGATGTAGCAAACAAAGTGGAACGACATAGCACCTTCACAAGGCCGCGCGATAGTAACACTCATTTCCAAATCCACCTAGCACAATTTTTAATCGACACGATAAAGTCGGGTTGTTGGGGTGTTTTGTAAGATCCCGGACACATGTCATCCCGGGCTTGCCCCGGGATCTTCGGGACGACAACCTCTCCGTCTTCCCGGGCTTGTTCCGGGACCTATTCAAAAAGGCCGTGATCTAAAAATAACCTTTGCAGGATGTTTCCTAAGATCCCGAATATACGCTGCGCGATTCCGGGACGACGGATGGGGGACATTCCTGTGAATTTCAGGAGCGACAACCTCCCTGCGTCATCCCGGACTTGTTCCGGGACCTTGGCTTGCCCCGGGACCTATTCAAAAAGGCCGTGATTTAAAAAACAACCTTTGTAGGACGTTTCCTAAGATCCCGGATATACGCTGCGCGATTCCGGGACGACGGGGAGTAAGTTACAAGATCCCGGATATGCGCTGCGCGATTCCGGGACGACAACCTCTCCGTCTTCCCGGACTTGTTCCGGGACCTTAGCTTGCCCCGGGGCCTATTCAAAAAGGCCGTGATTTAAAAACAACCTCTGCAGGATGTTTCATAAAATCCCGAATATCGCGGAGCGATTTCGGGACGATGAAGCCTGTAAAGCTAAACAATCAACAACAACGTAGCAGCGGTAACCGCCCCCATTGTTAAATTAAACCCACGGCGGCGCTTGGGTGTGCTCAACCACACGCGGATTTTGGAACCCGCACCGGCCCATAACGAAATACTCGGAAAACCAATTAGTGCAAAGGCAAGCATAATAACGGCACCCGACTGCACATAAAGCTCACCAGGCTGAGCAAACGTACTAACACTGCCCAGCGCCATCATCCAGGCTTTTGGATTAACGAACTGAAATAACGCACTCTCCCACCAGCGCAACGGGCCTTTGTCTTCCCCTGCCACCACTTCAATTTCGCCCACCGGCGCACTGGCAATTTTGTAAGCCAGCCACAACAAATACAACGCGCCCACTACATTCAATACGGAATACAAAACAGGGTACAACGAGAACAACATGCCAAGTCCAAGCAATACACTCAGCAGCAACATGGCTACCCCAAAAACAATACCCAGCATGTGAGGAATAGTGCGTGCGTACCCGTATTGTGCGCCCGACGCCAACAACATTACGTTATTTGGACCCGGTGTAACGGTGGTAATAAACGCGAAGGTACAAATTGCCAACACCAAAGAATGTTCCATAACACTTACTCCTCTTAACAATGCACATGCTGAAATCCCTGACAGACCCATATCCACTTCGAAATACTTCTCAGCCAGTACGCAAATCGTACCCAACGGCAAGCAAACGAGTTAGATGCAGACAACAAAAAATCACCACACACAATCTCTCAATAACCATAACTGTATGGCGCTATTCGCCCAAATCTGTATGGTTATTTAAACCAAAAAGTCAGTGTATAGTAATGTGTATGGTTTCTTAGGGCATATTCAGACACGTCATGACACTCTACGCACAACTGGCCGACCGGCTCAGAGAGCACATACAGCTTGGGGTATTCCACGCTGGCGATAAACTGCCGTCGGTGCGCCAGTTAGCCAATGAGCACGGCGTGAGTATTTCTACCGTACAGGAAGCATACAGACAGCTTGAAATGGAACAACTGGTAGAAGCCCGCCCCAAGTCAGGCTACTTTGTACCACAAAAAAATCCCCTCGTAACAATGCCACGTGTGTCCAGGCCACCACAGCGACCACTTGATGTATCCTTGTGGGAAGACGTACTCAGCATGTTGTTGAATCAGGGCAATGACGCTTTCTGCCAGTTTCAGCATGCCATGCCCGATATGGAAGCCAGTACGTTAAAGCCACTGCTGAAAACATTGTACGAGCTTAACAAAAACCGTCCTTTCGACGGCATGGTATATGGCGATGTGCAAGGCGACTACAGCTTGCGCGAACAACTTACCCGGCTGGCCGCTGCCTCCGGGTGTCAGGTACATCCCGACGAAATCGTGATCACCTCGGGATGTCAGGAGGCGCTGTCTGTATGCTTGCGCACTGTGGCCCAGGCTGGCGACATTATCGCTGTTGAATCACCAGGCTTTTACGGCGCCATGCAGGCCATTAAAGCCGCGAATCTCAAAGCCCTGGAAATCCCAACCGACCCCGCCAACGGTATGAGCATAGAAGCCCTGAAACTTGCTATAGACCAGTGGCCTATAAAAGCCATACTGGTTACGCCAACCGTGAATAATCCGCTGGGTTATGTGATGCCCGATGCCAAGAAAAAAGCCCTGTATCAACTGGCGCGCGAATACGACATTGCCATTATTGAAGACGACATTTACGGTGATATTGCCTTTGAATACCCCAGACCAAAGTCGATTAAATCCTACGACGAAGATGGTCGCGTACTGCTGTGTTCGTCGTTCTCAAAAACCCTCGCGCCCGGCTTCAGAGTAGGTTGGATTGCTCCGGGTAAATACCGCAGCAAAGTTACCCATATTAAGTACGTCACCAGTTCCATGTGCCCCACTCTGCCACAACTGGCAATAGCCAGCTTTATTCGCCAGGGCGGCTACGACAAACACCTGCGCAATATGCGGCAAAAATACCGCAAGGCCCGCGACACCATGTTGAAAGGCATCAAGCAGTATTTTCCTGAAGGCACACTGGTAAGTTACCCGGAAGGCGGGTTTGTGCTGTGGGTTGAACTCCCCAACCAATACGACGCCGTTAAACTGGCTGAACAAGCCAAAACAAAAGGCGTTATTGTAGCCCCAGGACAGCTGTTTTCCGCCACAGGCAAATACCGCAACTGCCTGCGCCTGAATTACAACGACAAAGACAATGACACCCGCATGCGCGGGTTGAAGATTCTCGTGGAAATCATGCGGGCTATGT
This sequence comes from Marisediminitalea sp., assembly GCF_984433645.1. Lineage (NCBI taxonomy): Bacteria > Pseudomonadati > Pseudomonadota > Gammaproteobacteria > Alteromonadales > Alteromonadaceae > Marisediminitalea > Marisediminitalea sp. Next base: position 11,585 of record NZ_CFIDRX010000093.1, on the reverse strand, counting down.
AGCCCTTCTACGTCATACCACCAACACTTCGTCATCCTTACAACATTTCGTCTTCCCGGACTTGTTCCGGGACCTTAAGCTGTCATCCCGGACTCGTTCCGGGACCTTAGCTCGTCCCGGGACCCAAAGCTGTCTTCCCGGACTTGTTCCGGGACCTATTCAAAAAGGCCGTGCTCTAAAAACTACCTTTGCTGGACGTTTCCTAAGATCCCGGATATGCGCTGCGCGATTCCGGGACGACACACCATTCGTCATCCCGGACTTGCCCCGGGAACCTACTCCAAAAAGCCCGATACGAATTCATATTCTGTGATTTCTTAATTTCCCAAATGTTCGTATTCAATTCGTTAAAGAAAAAACTGGCATAGCTGGTTTTTTTGTTTGCTATGCTACTTGCTTTATTGGCACACTGAGTTTGACGCTTCGACAGTAAAATTTATATACGGCTTAGCGTTTTAATCACCCAACGATATAAGTGTTATAGCAACTCCTAATGGCTATTATCTATAAATAAAAATAAGTGGCCATTTAAGAAATATTGGTATCAAAAAAGCTTGTTAACCATAGCTCACGAAGTATGTTTACACTCCAATGTAACTTACGATAATGCTAAGTTTGGATTGAGTAGTTGTAATTAGATTTTTTCATGCCCCCTTCATTTATCTGGGGGCCATATTTATTGAAGGCTACTCAAAAGTAAATCCAACTGCAAAGAACCAACTACTTTTGTAGGTATCTTTCACCAATTGATCAGGAGAAAGCGCCGAATCAACAGTATGCGGCGGCATATCATCGGTAAACTCTACAGATTTAGAATAGGCTTTATACTCGCCTTTTAATACGTCTTGCTGAGTAATGGCAAGTCCGGCTGTAATTGTTACATTCTGACCAATGATATAACTTATCCCACCGAGTATTCCGGGTTTATCAGGGTCCAAACTTATTCCAGCAGAAGCCCCCCACGAATTGCCTTTCGATCTATATTTATCCGGTTGATAAACATATGTAAACATTGCTGCAGGCATGTACTCAAAACCAGTGTCTGAGTATTTACGTATAAGGAAAGTTTCATCCTCAGTATTATATGCTTCAGTGTAATACGCGTCATTATCAAAATCCTGAATAAACACGTAACTGAGATTATATAACCATACAGTAGGCGGCTCTTCTTCCCATCGATATAACCAACTTTTTGAGCTGCCATTGTAGTTTCTGGTTATTTCAAGAGAGGCACTTTTCCCTTCATAGAAATTGACAGTCACATTTTCTTGAGAGCTTTTTATCGTAACGATAGCTTGATTAAAAAGCTCTGTGCACTCCAAAGAATTGTTTAACCAATTATAGTCATGAAGCTGCGCAATTTCCTTCTTGACTGCGGCAGAGATTTCGTTAACTTTAACCCCACTATCAATTATTCTATTTGCAATACTATTAACCGTGCGGCGATAGTCACCTTTCGCTCGCGAAGAATAACTTTCTAGAGTAGAATTTAACTTATCTAACTCTGAAGAAAAGGCCTTTTCACTATCTGCAGCATATACTCGTGAAAGATTCTGTGAAAATAGCGCATGGCATTCGTTTTGTATTTTGGTGCTTAGATAATCTACAACCAATGGAATTACCTCAGCCGGTAAAATTCCGTCATCCTTAGCTTTCTCTTTTTGATCGAATAGTTTTTGCCCATCTGTCATACCAGCCTTATCGTCCATATTTTCCGTGGGCGAACTCGCAGCCTGAACTCCTAATGCAGGAGCCCCAGGTATATTCGACAAATCGGGTTTTGGTAGACCTGCGATTTCTGGGTAATAGTGTTTTATATATTTCGAATAATCTGCCGCTGGCAACATGTTTTTAATGGTAACAGTTATGGATGATGCGGAAGGCTTTGCAAATGTTTTACCGTCATCATTAGCCAAATCAATACTAACCTGTGCATTTGCTAAAGCCGAAGCCGTAACTCCATTTATTAAAAATAGTCCAACAAGTTTTTTTTTCGTTTTCATTTATATTCCTTAGTGAGTTATCTGGGAAGAACCTCAATAATCTTCTCAAAAAGAAATACAGCCTATCGCCTTGTGACGCCCCTCAGCCTGTATAAACAAAGTAGTGACGAAACAAAGCGCATTCTCTCACTCTTGTATATAGGGCACCGGCCACACTCATAATTTTCCTGAAAACATCTGGTATACATGTACACATCGTCACTACTTCGCAGGTCACCTAACCCCAGATTTGTGGTAAATAATGATTCACCATACGCGCTGTTGTCCTATAAACTCTCAAAAACGTCCATATAGATTCATCCAATACAGATAAACCTACTGAAGTTTATAAAGATCCCGGATATACGCTGCGCGATTCCGGGACGACAACCTCCCCGTCTTCCCGGGCTTGTCCCGGGATCTTCGGGACGACGAATGTGTGGGTGCGTCCCTCCCCGCCATCCCAGAGTTGCCCCGGGGACCTAACAAAAAAGCCACGAAGTAAAAAAAGCCACAACACGCAACTATCAAAGCGAATAAACAATATTACTTAGTAACCCACCACAAAATACGCTATCTTTAGCAAACCGAAGCGCATAAAAAACCCGGCACAGGACATGTCTGTTCAGGAAGAACTCACCACCAAACCACCAAAATCGAAATGGTTTATTCCTTTCCCCATTATTCTGGTGATGGTTTTTTCTATTCTGTCAGTACTATTTTTTATCCCCATTCCCGCTTTTATGAAAGGAAAGCTGGGCAGCGCTATTCTAAACACCGGGCATATCATCTTCTTTTGTATATTTGCCATAGGATTTTACCGCTTTACCAAAGGCAAAAACCGCACGCGCATTCCGCGCTTTTTGTTCATCGTTTTTCTGCTAAGCGTTTTGGTTGAGTTATTGCAAAGCTCGGTGGGCAGAGCCTTTCAGTGGGACGACATACTGCGGAACATTCTTGGTACCATTTTAGGGATCAGTGTACTACTGCACTTCCAGCGCCCGCACAAACCCCACTGGGCATTGCGAATATCTCTAATGATTGGCATTTCAGTAGCCGTAGTTATAGAACGCATTCCCCTGTTCGAAAAACTCATGGCCATGTAATTACCGTTTGAAACAACACGCCGGTGTGAAAGCCCCTCGATTACTGGCATAGTAAGCAGTAACATATACCCAGCAGTAAAAAACAACATTAGTACACCCAACCCACTATGAATGTAAAAACTACCGCAATAAGCAAAGCCCCTTTATGTAAAACCCTCGATATTGCCGACGAGCAACGCGTGTTCGTGGTAGGTGATTTAGACGGCGATTACCAAAAGTTGCAGGCACAGCTGAACAAGGTAAGTTTTAATCCGCAGGACGATGTACTCATTAGCCTGGGCGACATAATAGACCGCGGCCAGGACAGCGCAGAACTGGTTGAGTACTTTCAGGAAATTGGCGCGCATGTTGTGCTGGGGAACCATGAACACATGATGATGGAGGCCCTCATGAGCCGGGACTCCTTTGCAATGCGATTATGGACTCAAAACGGTGGCGCATGGCACCAGTCTGCGTCGGTGCAAACCCTGCTTTCACTGTGCAGATGGTTTATAAAACAGCCACTGGCTATAAAACTCAATTACCAGGGTCACAAAATTGGTATATCCCATACCCTGCCCGTTACCTGGAGCTGGGAAAACATGCCGGGCAACACCGAGGCCTGCGTATGGCCTTTGTTATGGGACAGAGAACGCTTTTTAAAACGCAAACACAACGTTAACCACGGCGTAGACTTTTCAGTGCACGGCCATAACTCCACCCAGGTGTGCTTATGGATAGGCAACTCGTATCATATCGACACCGGCAGATACGGCCACCCTACGGTAATTAACTTGTCTGACACCATTGACGCGTTCAAGCAACTTAACATTAACTAATATCTCAAACGCCTAATGCTCTGGGTGGCGTTTAACCTTTAACGCACCCCGTTATTCTTTGGCAACCGGTACTTCGTAGCCGTGTTTTTTCAGTAACGCATGCTGACGTGCTTTGTGAAGATCAGACGCAACCATTTCAGCACACATGTCTTCCACACTGATTTCCGGCTCCCAACCCAGCTTCTTTTTCGCTTTGGTGGGGTCGCCCAACAGCGTATCGACTTCGGCCGGACGGAAATAACATGGGTCCACTTTTACAATTACATCGCCCACCTTAACGCCTGGCGCTATGGAATTGTCGACCGCGGTAATGGTAGCGATTTCATTCACGCCTTCGCCACTAAAGGCCACTTCAATGCCTGCCTCTTTGCAGCTCATACGCACAAACTCTCGCACCGAAATCTGCTTGCCCGTTGCAATGACAAAGTCTTCGGCCTGTTCTTGTTGCAGCATCATCCACTGCATACGCACGTAATCTTTTGCATGCCCCCAGTCACGCAGCGCATCCATGTTGCCAAGGTACAAACACGGCTCCAGTCCCTGTGAAATATTGGCAATACCGCGAGTAATTTTGCGGGTAACAAACGTTTCCCCACGGCGCGGCGATTCATGATTAAACAAAATGCCGTTGCAAGCATACATGCCGTAAGACTCCCGGTAGTTTACCGTTATCCAATAGGCATACAGCTTGGCGACTCCATAGGGCGAGCGCGGGTGAAAAGGCGTAGTCTCAGTTTGCGGGGTTTCTTGAACAAGCCCGTACATTTCAGATGTCGACGCCTGATAAAAACGGGTTTTCTTTTCCAGCCCCAAAAAGCGAATGGCTTCGAGTAATCGTAACGTGCCCGTTGCATCTACGTCAGCGGTGTACTCAGGCGACAAAAACGACACGGCCACATGCGACTGAGCACCCAGGTTATACACCTCATCGGGCTGCACTTCCTGCAAAATACGGGTTAAGTTCGACGTATCGGTTAAGTCACCATAATGCAAAAAGAACTTTGGATTAGAGTGGCGAGGATCTTCGTAAATATGATCAACCCGCTCGGTATTGAACAAAGAAGCGCGTCGCTTGATACCGTGAACCTCATACCCTTTCTCTAACAACAACTCAGCTAAGTATGAGCCATCCTGGCCGGTTACACCGGTAATTAGCGCTTTTTTCATAGAGCTTCTCTGCTTTCCCTTTGAGGTTAAACTTTGTACACCCATAATAGCAATCTCGCGCGCGCAAAAACCACTGTTAATTCATAATTATCCACTGCCCCTACCACTTGTTAATCACAAACAACGACACACTGATTTCGCAATCTCATCAACCAGTGGGCTAAACCATCACAATACTGTAAGATGTTGGATAGATAATTGCATTGCAAAACGATAAACGGACTTGTAAGTTGTAGCTCATAAGGCGTGCTACACTTTTTTGTATGCAAAATGCGCCAAAATGTTGCAATATGTAGCACTTATTCGGTGCAAATAATAATGGGTACATAACAGGGATCACGGTGAATAGAAGTACATCTCAAACTACTAACGATCCAGCCTTACAAAGCATACTAGACAGAATGCCGAAAGAGGTTGCTGATTCTTTTACCGAAGAACAGCTTTCGCACCTTCACAGCGCGCTGGGTGCCAGAAGTTGGAAAAAGCACTCTTTAGACATTCGTTCTACCTTCCCTGTACCGTTTATCAAGCGACGAATTTATTTTGTTTTACTTATGGGCCGAAACCGTCGGGATCTTACTCGTCGGGAAAAGCAATTATCAGCTATTACATTTGCGTTGTTCATTGCCGCATTTATTGGGGCGTCAACGCTATTTGGATTGTTAGTCTTGTATTTAATCAAGTCGGCGCTCGGAATTAATTTATTTGAAGGTTTTTCCCTGGGTATCTGGGGTTGGTTCAAGGATTTATGGAAGTAACAGGAATGCGTAACCAAACAAAATTTGCTTTATCACTGCTCACGCTAGCACTATCAAGTTCAATGGCGGCAGCACAGGAAGATAACACTGGATTCACAGCTAAAGCTGATACAACTATTGGTTATGACGATAATATTTACCGTGTCACTGACGAGCTTGCAAATTCAGACAACTTCCTAACAGTTGCTCCAGTGTTAAATATGGCTGGAGGGTTTGGTAAGCAGCGGTTTGAGCTAGCCTATGACGGCGAATATACAAAGTTTTCTGATTCAGAAGATGCTGATTATTACGACCATAACTTCCAAGCCAGAGCGATTTTTGATCACACTCTAAGATTCGGCAGCAGATTCGAAGTTGGTTACAGCAAGGAACACGAAGATCCCGGTTCTATAAACAGAATTCAGTTGAACATAACCGAGTATAACAAATATAACCAAAACTATTTTTTGGCCGGTTTAACATACGGTCAAGCCTCCTCAATTGGTCAAATAGCATTTAATTACAGAAGAACTGATCGTGATTACTATACAAACGACCTAGACTTCTTGGATTTCGTAAATGATCAAATCACCGGTCGATTTACATACAGAATTGCGCCAAAAACACGAATTTATTTAGAAGCTGTAATAAGTGACATTGACTATGATCCACCGGAAGGTTTTACAGAGATAGATAACAAGTATAAGCGGTACAAGGCTGGGTTAAGTTGGGATTTCACTAACAAGTTATCAGGCGACGTAAACGTTGGATATCAAGATAGAAACTATGAAGTAGATGGCCTTCAAGACATAAGCGGCTTGGCATATGACGGTAATATTACATGGTCGATGAACACCTACACCAAACTAGTTGCCGAAGCAAAGAGAGAATCAGTAGATTCGAGTCTAGAAGATACTGGTGGCTTTTTAAGAACTAGCTACTCGCTGAGTTTACAGCATGAATTAACTGAGCTTCTGAAGCTAAATGCCGATCTTGGATACGGCAAAGACGAATTTGTATTTAACCAAAATCGACAAGATAAAAGGTTAGCTTATCAGCTTGGTTTGGAATATGAAGTATTGCGCTTCCTCTCGGTATCTGCAAATTATATGCACCAAGAAAGGGATTCCACATTAGCAACTGCTGAATTTGATGCAAATGTCATCAGCTTAATAGCTACATTTACTCTGGAGGATTAGTGATGGTTATTAGCAATACGTTTCGCAATAGTTTCAAAATTCTACTGACTATCCTTGTTATGGGAATTGCTTGCCAGATAAATGCGCAAACATTAGATGATTATAGACTTGGATCAGACGATGTAATTTCTGTGAGCGTTTTTGATGAACCGGACCTTAGCTTAAAAGAGGCACGAGTTTCGAGTACGGGCAGCATAGCTATGCCTTTAATTGGGCAAGTGGCAGTAAGAGGTATGACCGTAGCCGAAGCAGAAAAGCAAATACATGATTTGTATCTTGGCGACTACCTAAAGAAACCAGACATAACTATTACAATCGTAGAGTACCGCCAATTCTACGTAAACGGTGAAGTTAACAAACCTGGAGGTTACAGCTATAGAGAAGGTATGACAGTTCAGCGTGCTATAACATTGGCTGGAGGCTTCACAGAAAGAGCATCAAGAAGCAAAATCAGATTAATGCGAGAAAATAGTAATGGGCAAACCATTAACGCACAGCTGTCAACAACAGTGCAGCCTGGCGACGTAATAACAGTCGATGAAAGCTTCTTCTAAAAGGACGTAATGAAATGCAGTTAATGGACTCTTCTCAGACATGGCAAGCCAAACAAGATACTATTGATATCAGTCAGTACATTAGGATCTTGAAGCGAAGAAAATGGTCAATCATCCTCGTTACATTCCTCAGTTTAGTTTTAGGGGTTTATTACTTAAGTAAAGCTACTCCAATTTACCAAGCTTCAGCAAAAATCCAGGCTGATCCTGTTCAACCAAACGCATCTGCTCAAGATCAATACATTATGAACTCCATGGTGTTTCTATTTTATGAAACACAATACGAGATAATTCAGTCGCGAAAAGTAGCTGAAACAGTTGTTGATAAACTCGATCTGGTAAATAAATACAAAGTTGAATTAGAAGAGTTGAAAGCTGAAGGTGGGAACAAAGGTTTATTAGACCCACTAAAGACTTTTATCAAAGGCTTTATTGCAGATGAAGAAGAACAAAAATCTGGCCCCGTTGAATTGACTGATAACCAGTTGAGAACGATGCTAGCGCAGGCTATTCAAGCAGGACTTAGCGTCTCAGGTGGCACTCAAAGCCAGATAATAAATATTAGTTATCAGAGTGAAGATCCACTTCTTGCAGCCGAAATTGTCAACGCGATTAGTGAGTCTTATATCGAATTTGGTTTAGAAGCGCGCTTGAGCCAGATAAAGGACACTGCAGAATGGTTGAGCGAGCAATTAGAGGAGCTCCGAGTAACTCTTCAAGAGTCTGAAGATAAGCTAAGAAACTTCAGGTTATCACAGAACTTAATGGACACTGAGCAACAACAAAGAATTGCCAACACACAATTACAAACTTTAAATACCGAATTAGTAAGAGCACAAACACAGTTATCTGAAGCACAGGAAATTTATTCTCAAGTCCAACAATTAGAACGTGAAGGCGGCGATTACAGAGCTTTAGGTCCTGTCTTACAGAGTAATACAATTCGCGACTTGGTAAGGGAAGAAAGTACATTATCCAGAAAAGTACAGGAACTAAGTGAAAGATACGGTGAGAAGCACCCGAAAATGATTGCAGCACGGTCTGACTTAGCGAGCGCTCAAGCTAACTTAGACAGGGAAGCTTTAAAGATTGTTGAAAACATTCGCAAAGAATATCGCCTTGCTCAAGTTCAAGAAAAGAACATTCGAGATCTCATCACACAAACAACTACTGAGCTACAGTCATATCAAGGTGATTCATTTGAGTTAACTAGGTTAGAAAGAGAAGTAGAAAATAACCGCCGTGTGTATGAAAGCTTTTTAGGCAAGTTAATGGAAGCTGATGTATCGGGTGATTATGATGCTTCGAATATAAGAATTATCGACAATGCAACCATCCCTGAGTACCCGGTAAAACCGCGTGGTGCCCTCATAATTGCTGCTAGCCTTGTTTTTGGTGCATTCTTCGGCGTTGTATTTGCGTTTGTAAGAGAGCTAATGGGCAACGTATTCAGAACACCAGACCAACTTGAACAAGAATTGTCTTTACCTTCACTAGGTATAACCCCATTAGTTAAGAAGAAAAAAGGCAACGTTGCTCCAGAGAAGCAATACATTGCTGATCAACGTAGTACGTTTGCCGAGGCTATCAATACAATTAGAACAGGTTTAATGTTTTCTAATATAGATAACCCTCCTAAAACAATTCTGATTACTTCAACCAACGGCTCTGAAGGTAAAACCACATTGGCAATCAACCTGGCCGTTGCGTTGAGTCAAATGGACAAAACCTTGTTAATCGAAATGGACTTACGCAAACCAGCTGTAGGCCGAGATTTAGGCATTAAAGCTGATATGGGGCTTAGTGACCTTCTGAGTGGGAAAACAGACACCAACGTATTTCACCAGGTTGAAGGAGCTCCAAATCTAAGCGTAATTACTTGTGGAACAATTCCACCCAATCCAATGGAGTTAATCTCCAGCAAGCGATTTGCAAATCTTCTGCAATCATTGCGCGACCGTTTCACACATATTGTCATTGATAGCCCACCAACACTCCCGGTTAGTGATTCATGCGTACTGGCAAAAATGGTAGACGCAACAATAGTAGCGGTCAAAGCAGAAGAAACAAAAATCAGCATGGCCAAAGAAACCATAACTCGCCTTAGTAAAGTTAACGCAACAATTACTGGCGTTGTGCTAACTCAAGCCTCACCACAAAAAATGAGTTATTACGGAGAGCACTATTACCAAGATAGCTATTACGGTGTCGAGCCCTCGAAATAATCCTGTAGAAGATGCTCAAGTTACTAACTCACTATCTACAACACTATGGCAGCGCGGAGATAAATTACACTATTTCGGCGCTGCAATCTGGCTTAAATAGACTCATCATTGTTCGTCAAAAAACAAAGAGAGTCAGAAACTTCACGTATGCAACCCACCCCGAACGTTCTACCATAACGTTATGAATAACTTCAAAACTGCAGCTTTTCAGTTAATGGTTTCAAAAGAAATCAAAGAACTGGTTTTGACATTCGAAAAGAGAAGTATCAAGTTACTCTTAATAAAAGGTTTCCCGCTTTCTAAGCTGATATACGAAACCGAGTCCGAACGGCAATACGCAGATGTTGATATTTACATCGACAAAACCAACCTCCCACAGGCTATTGAAGCTCTTGAATCGCTTGGATACGCCAATATTCGAGGTTGGATACCCGAGAGTATTGCTTTACAAATCCCAATGCGTAAAAGCGCTTCTGGGATCAATATCGATATCGACTTACATTACGAATTAACTTCTTTTCCTGTGATTAATAATGAGTTCTCATTTTTAAACTGTTACGAAAATAGCATCGACTTCAACGTTACTGAAGACACTACAGCAAAAACGTTCTCATACGAAGACGCTTGGTACTTTTCTGTTTATCACCTAATGCTAGAAAGGAAGAGAGGTAACGACAACACTTCAAGATGGGAAACTGATATTGAAAAGCTACGGCCTTACACCAAACTAATCAAAGATAACGCAGTTAAGAATATCGACAAAACACACCCATTCTACAAAGAGTTATCTACATACTCCGCTGGAAAATTTGATTTCTTAAAGTTTAAATTCTTAAACTGCAATAATAGATTGAAATTTATTAAAGAAACTCTTTTCCCACCAAAAGGCGAACTTAGCTATACCAATAAATATACCAGCAGAATCAGCAGGCTACTTAAAGTTAAGTAGTCTTCTGTAAATATTTACCTTTAAGGTAGTATTCACCAAATACGCGTAGTAGATGTTCGTAAACACGATACTAGCTGAGCTTAGAATACACGCAAAAACAACAGTGTTGTAATCAGAGAGCAATGTACCAGCCAATACTATCGCGAACAGAACGTAAAATTGAATCTTCCTAGCATATTCAAACTTGCCACTTAATAACAATAACCTCAATGAAGGGCCTGTTGCACAGTTCACTAATTGCGAGACAAACAAGATAGACAGAGCAAAATAATTCAACTTTTCAATCAAGTTCAAGAATTCAAAAAGATAAGAGACTGTTGCCAACAGAAATATTGATGCAAATACTGAAAAACCAGTGGACATTATAATGAATTGCCCACACCGCTTTTCTAGAAGTGCAATATTCCCGTCCTTAAAATCCTTAGCGATTTTAGGATTGTAAACAGATGTAATCGCAATTAGTACAAATCCCAACACTAGTGAAATACGTTGTAGTAATGTATAGGATGTAACCTCTGAACTAGATGGTGAAAAGTACAACAAAATCTGTGGAGCCCATATCAATAAATTTTGTACTAACGCAAAACTCATATAGTTAAAATTCAGCTTAAATAGTAACGTTAACTTTTTCGAAGGCGCTAGTAATTTAGAAAAAGTGCCGATACCAAAAAAACTTACTAGCAATGTAATTGCTGCGGAAACCAAGCATATTAATAGAAAAGTAGATATGTCGAAGGTTAGGTAGCTAAAACTAAACAAGTGAATAACAATCACTAAAATACTGAATAGAGTATTTAAATACACCGAGTGGAGAATATAATTCCCTTCAGCTTGATGAAAGTAAGAAT
>NZ_CFIDRX010000092.1:0-16892 GCF_984433645.1 Marisediminitalea sp. | reverse complement strand
CTGAATGCATCGACCAGCACATCCATACTCACTATCAGTTGTACCCAATTAATTACCTGGCAGCAGAACGCAGCGATAAAAAAATCCCTGAGCAGTGCAAACAGACGTTGAAACAAAAACTGGCAGAGTTACCCGAAGAAGCGCGTGATTACCTTATTGCTAACTACGCCAACCCGGTTAAAAACGCCATGCAACAGTAAGTAGGCCCATGATGAAAGTGCATACCCTGGCGGGCTACATTCAAAATATCTACCTGGTAGAAACACCGGGCGGCTTGTTGCTGCTTGATGGCTGTAGTCGGGCCGATGCACACAATGTTTGTACGTTTATTACTGACACACTCAACCGGCCTCTCGCTGATTTAAAACTGATCGTTGTCACGCATATGCATCCGGACCACGCCGGTGGTGCTCACAGGCTTCGCAAACTCACCGGTGCAAAAATAGCGGCTCATCCAAAAGCGGCGAAATGGTATTCAGGAGTGATGGGGCGCGCCGCCCATTTAATTGATGTCAGCCTGACGTGGTGGGTGGCTGGTCGCTTGGGCAAACCGAAAAAGCATATCTGGTACAGCCCCATATTGAAGCCCGATATTATTCTGCTGGACGAACAAACACTGCCGGGCTTTGAAGACTGGCAGGTGTTATTCACCCCGGGGCATACCGACCACGACATCACCTTGTTTCACGATGAGACCAGTCAGGCTTATGTTGCCGATTTAATGGTCTCGGTGAAACGCCAGCTTGCCCCGCCTTACCCTATCTGCCACCCCAATCAGTATAAACAATCACTTAAGCGCATTCAGACGCTACAGCCACAAACCGTATTCTGCGCACACGTCCCGCCGCTGTCGATTAACGACATCGACTTTGAGGCCATTATTCAACAGGCTCCGGTGCTACCGAAGAATCACTGGCATTCAGCAAAAAACCGCATTGCCCACGCGCTCGGCGGGCAGAATACGGCGCATTAGCCTGACATTAAACGAACTAAGTTAACCGTAAGCCCATTTTAAAATCAGAATCTATATTGATAGTAAACACTTACATTTGTTAGTGATTGAGAGCTTGCCAACTGACGGTCTACTGACAGAAACAGTGCACTGCTTTTGTTGATTTGTGTTCTTACAGATAGGTCATACCTTAACAAAGGTTTGCCAATAAATTTGTTCACTGCCCACCCCACATTCGCATTAAGTTTGGTATTGTAAATTGCGTACAGGTAAGCCCCAACGCGCGGCTCAACATAGACTTCGCTGCGTTTGAGATTTGCCATTACACCTGCCGCCGCTTCTGCATACAGACCTATATCGTCAGTAAGCTTGTAACTGAGACCAACCGCACCTTCAACATTTGCGACCAACTGAGTGTTAAATTGGTCATTGACGACCCGCTCGAGTCCAACCCGTAACCCACTGGAAATACCGCCAGTTACGCTGGTGTAAGGCACTCTGGAATTCATTTGATACAAAGACAGCTTATCGAGGTGAAGACGTGCACGATTTACGTCTAAACGTATACGAGTATCAGCCAACAACAACTGATTTTCCCCGAAGATATGACCGTGATCATCGGTTATGTCAGACGCAACAGGAAAATAACGAAACAACAGAGCATCCCGGTTCTCGATATGTCCTACCCCGATGGAAATCAGGCTCTCATCGGTTGCGTCAAGGGGACTTTTATAGTCACTAACGTCAATCTGAAATGCGGAATAATTTGAGTTCATCTGAGCCAGTTTTAGCTTATTGTCCTGGTAACGCGCCTCAGATATTTTGCGCTGACTAAACCATAGACCATTTAGACTCTTGGCCAATTCAAATTCGGTATAGCCCTGAGAGTCAACGGACAACGACAAGTTTGCAATATTGCCAGTATTTATAGCGCTGCCAATTGCGTCAACTCTGTGATCCGGCATTTGCTCGAGTAAAGCGTTGGTCTTCCAACGGTCAGAGGGTACTACCTGCGCGCTATCCACCAACGACGCCTTGAAACTAAACTTTACGATATCAATGGGCGTCAACCACGCATCGACCGCATCCAGCGATGCAGGCCGCGCAATAGCGAGCAGTAATTGTGTCACCGTAGCGCAATTGTAAGTATGAAAAAAATAGGCAGGGGTATGCTGTCCTATTTCCCAAATAGCATCCCTGATCAGCGCTCGCTCACCAGGAGTGAGTGTTAAAGCGTATTCCCATATATTTCTTTGCTCCGCATAACGATAATGTGCCTGTATCGGTGCATAAGGGGAAACCTGAAACAGCCCTTCTTTACCGGTTACCAGGCTGTCGTAGAGAATACGGGCCGCATTCAGTGAATCCAACTCAGTAAAATACGTAATACCGTGCTGCACAGCAATATCATTAATATTTACACCGTCCAGACGCAGCATTATATGGCCCATCATAGAACTGGCTGAGTTCACATTCTCCGAAGCATAGACTAGCACTAACCTGTCGTTGGGTACAAAGTCGAGGAAGGTTTCATAATCGCTACAAGGCTCTGGCGAAAGTGTGCCCGCGGGTAAATTTAATTGCGTCTCAATGTAACGTTTTCGCGCAGGGAAAGCACAAGCCGCCTGAGGATCCCGCAAGGCAAGTTTAATCGTTTCGCGAAGTTCTGCCTGAGGAGAAAACGGACTGGATAGATAATGACTGGTTGGATTAATTGGCTGGTCGTGTTTCAGGTGCAGTAACACGTGCCATAAACGGGTTTCAGCAATATGGTTGGCATCTGCCTGGTTGATAAGAGCCTGATATTCACCTTCTGCAGCGCGTGCAGTGGCAACACATATCAGAAAAATGAAAAAGGAAGCCCACAGACTTCCTTTACCGAATTGATTCTGCAAAATCGTTATTTACACGATACTGTCACTGAATCCTGATAGCGCCACATTTTTTCTGTGCCATAGTCAGTTGATGAGCCAAACACACCACCACTGATGACATTAATGAAAAACGCAGACTCAACTTCTTTGTTTAAGCTGACGTCCTGACAATTTTCTGCATCGGCAACGAGAACTTTATCTTTGTTTTCTTTCTTCACTGTTACAACACCAGGAACAGTTTGGCTCGCTCCATCTACAGTGACGGTTGTCGTTTCACCCGTAGTTGTAGTCACGTTCATATTGTGAGTTTCTTCGGTCAGGATGGTCGCACAACCAGAAGACAGGAGCGCTGTAGCTACTACGATTCCAGCGAATTTTACTTTCATGATGTTTCCTTTTCATTATTATGATTGCCTTTCATCGGCGCCATCAATATAGGTAATTCCCACATAAAATCAATAAGTTTATGACTAGCTCGATAAAAATCAGCGCATATATGTCGTGCTGCAATAAGAGTCGGAAACTACGATTAAAGCATTGTTACCAACGACGAGAGTAAATGCCGATTAAACGCTTTTGCCAGTTCAGTCTCCGGCGCAATGGATTCAAACGCGTGAAAAGCGCCCGGCACGTCATTCAGAATGACGGGAATACCTAATGCCTGAAGGGCGTTGGCATATTCCAGGTTTTCGTCATGAAACAAATCCAGGTCGCCTACGGCGATGTACGTGGCAGGCAGACTTGCCGATAGAGGCTGTCTGGCCGGCACAGTAAAGGGCTTTATGCTGTCTTTGCCTGGCGTATGGCCCAGTGCCGCTTGCCAGCCATACTGATTTTGTTCTGCGGTCCACAAGTACTTGCCCTTTGGAAATTCAGGGAAAATGGTACTGCCCGTTCTGTCATCCAGCATAGGGTAAATCAACGCCTGGCACTTCACGGCATACTCATTTCGGTGCGCGGCATATTGCGCAAGTAACGCAGCGTGTCCGCCACCCGCGCTAAAGCCAAGTAACCCTATGCGGGTGTTATCTATCCCCAGGGATTTGCTTTGTTGATGTGTCCATACCAACGCCGTGTAGCTTTGCTTTACTACCTCACCGATACGCATTTCCGGTGCTAAACCATAATCTACACTCACGACCACACAATCCAAATCCAGCGCTAATTGCTGCATGCGGGAAAAGCCATTCTGGCAACTGCCCATCACAAACCCACCGCCATGAAAGTGCAGCAACGCCGGCTTTTTCGCATTCTCAGAAGCGTTAATCACCCATACTCGTACGCCGGGTGCCTCAGTGCTTTGCGCAATGTCATAAGGCTGAATGGCGGGAAAATCACTAACGGGTGATACGTTGAACTTGTTGCGTTTGCGATAGAAACCAAGGGTTTTACCGCTTAATGGTGGATTGGAGACGGTCGCGTCCAGCAGTGCTGTTAGTGGTTTGACTAATTCAGGGGCAACAGCCGGATGAATAGGCGTCATGATTTACCTGTGTAAACTGTAGTGAGAAGACGAGTATATCGACAATAAAAAAACCCCGCAAAGCGGGGCGAGAACAGGATGGAACATCCCTGATGAGTGAAAGGGTACGTTGCGCAGTTACTGGCCGGTCGCCAGCTCTTTCTCCGTTTTAAAGCCAAAGACTTTGCGCAGTACAATCGTGGCCGGGCAAAAACCGGTAAAGCTCTGTTGAAACAAGTTTGCGCCAATGAACACGGTGAACCACAGGAAGTTTTCATGTACAAACCAGGTCAGTACCACCGACAGTAACACCATAAATCCGGCAAACGCCGTTAACGCTCTTTCTGCAGACATCGCATTAGCTCCTAATAAAAATATCGGAAAGACGCATACACATTGCTGGCGTCTTCGAACTGTGAGTAGAAAGTATGTGGCTCATCGCCATAAAACAGATTAAAGCCGCCGTTGACCTGCCAGTCATCCACGGGCGAATAGGTTGCGCGAAACTTCATATACCCGTCGCTATCAGTAGGCGAATAAAAGTTAAACCAGTTAAGCGTTAGAGTTTGGCGTAGCGCCCGGTACATGAGCTGGGTTGTTACCACGTGACGATTCGCTTCCTGTTCATACTGTGGCCAGTATGAACTGGCTATTAACGCATCGTGATCCACCGTTTTCTCCATGTACCACTGCACGCTTCCGGTTAGATTCGCCACCAGTTCCTGCTCGTAGCCCACCAAAAAGCGGTGCTGGCTATTGGGTACCAGTGGGTTATTGCCATCGGAGTCCTCAATGGCATCATGATAGGCATACTCCGCTTTTGCCAGGCCCGGGCCTAATGGCTTCACTGCACTGGCTCCCCATACATTTAAGCGGCTGTAACGTGGCAAGCTTTGTTCGTCGGCGGCCATGGGGGTTTTGTTAAACCCACGGTAACCATAGAATGCCAACTCGGTTTGACCGAAGGTTTTGTAAATACGCAACGCCCACTCTGCGCTGTCCGGCTCATTCTTATCCAGCACACGAAAGCCCGGTGCCACGTTCATTTGGGCCTGGGGGCTGAAAAACGAAAAATACTCACCGGTTATTCCATTGTCTGGTTCAAATTGAGGCGTTACCACCACATCAATGTTTGCTACATCAAAGTAGCCTGACAGTTTGGCAGACAGACTCGGTGCCTTGAGATATTCATCATCACGCCCCGCAAAGAACGACTGATAGTCCTTGGGAAACAAGTCGTTTAAAAATACATAGTCACCCGTTCCCCAGGTCAGTACCTGCTGGCCCAGCTTAGCGTCGAATTTACGCCCCATCTCACCTAAAAAGTCCAGGTTACCTTGCCACGCCAGTTCGCGTATTTGGGTTTCAACACTGTTTAATACGCCGTCGTAATACAGATCGCCGCGAAAAGATAAAGTTGACGCGCTAAGCGCGTAATCGGCCTGCAGTTGCAAACGAGCATCCTGCAACGTAGTGTTTCTTGCTACGGCGGTGTCGTTGTTTAAACGTGTACCTGCCGCCAGCTCCACAAAGCCAGCCCAGGTAAATGGTGATGCTTCTTCGGGTTCCTCAAAGTCGCCCCAGTCCGCCCACTCATCCGCGGTAGATTGAGAATCTGTACTTTCTTGTGCCCACACTGTGGTTTGGCTGGTGATTCCAGCTAACATCAGTCCACTCAAAAGCAGTGTTTTCAAAGAGATTGGCATCGTACTATTTCAACCATTGCACTGGCGGTGTACGCAGGCTGCGTTCACTAAACACATCCTCTGGCAAACCAATGTTGTATTCGGTACCGCGGAACTCCATGAGGGTGTAGCCGCCGTTTGTCAGATCCGACACTTTGGAGCGAAGCACGGTTGGAAAGCCCTGAACGGTATCAACCTGTACAGACTCTACGCGACGATAATTTGTCCCGTCAGCCTGATAAAAGTTAATCAGCACCGGTAGTGACGTTACTTTTTCGATTTCAACGACATAGTGGGCAAACTCAACGGTGTCAGGCTGTTTTGGTACCGCCTTCAATACGTACCGGTCAGCCGTTTCCTCTACCAGAGTAAAATCGTCCTGTGAGACCGCTCGCCCCGATACGTCTTCATAAAAGAAGTGAGAACCGACAAACGAGGTGCGCTTGTCACCTGCGGAAATACGCTTCACTAAATCCAGTGCAGGCAAATACAACCAACGGTCGTCATCCACATTGGTTTTTGCATGTTTTTCAACGCGAAACACCGTGTCTTTGACATCAGTAGGACGCGAGAAAAACACCATCATTTTTTGATCGCCGTTGTCTTCCACATCTTTACGCAAAATAGTGAACTGGCGCATTTGCTTACGCCCCTGGCTATCGACAATCATCATGCGCGCGTCAGCACGGCCGTCATCACCTGCGTAATAGGCCGCTTTCTCAGCTTGCTTTATAAGTGCGTCAACATCTACCTCTGCCTGTGCAGCAGGCATAAACGCCATTGCTGCCAACAAACCTAAAGTAACTAAACTACGTTTCATACCGACTCCTTATTTCGCCGATTTAAAGACTATCTTGTGACCCAGGCTCATTACTGCAGGAAGCAGCAGCAGAGTCACCAACGCAGAAACCGCCATGATACTGGCCAGGAACACACCAACGGTTATGTAAGGTACCAGCGGCGCAAACAATAGCGGGGTAAAACCAAGTGCAATGACCAGCGCATTGCGAGAGATTGCCGTGGCCGGTTCTTCAAACATTAACGCCATGGTTTGCTTCACACTTTGTGTGTCGTTAAAGGTAGCGCGGGCCCTTTCAAGGAAGTGAATAGCAAAGTCCACCGACAAGCCAAGCGTCAGCGCAGACAGTACCGCTATTGGCATATCGTAGTCTTTCCCCACTATTCCTATCAGCCCATAGATAAAGGTTATAGTGATAGTAAGTGGTAACATCGCGAGTATGCCGTACACCAATGAGCGGAACAGCACTACCATCATAATGAAAACCATAACGAATGCGCCCAGCAAACTGTCGAGCATACCCGCCACCATATTTTCCTGCCACACGACGTTCAGATAGGCTTTGCCTGCCCAATCTGCTTCAATACCCGCTGGCATTGGATGGCTGGCAATATACGAATCGACCAGTTCAATGACCGCAGTCATATCCTGATTATCACCACTGGTTAACTGTAGCCAAACCAGCGCAGAACGGTAATCCGGCGTCACAAAGTGCCACAGGTCATTTGGACGGTGAGAAGACTGGTACTGCAACAGCGTCTGGGCTACCGCGTTACCCGAATCAGGAAGCTGGTAGTCTTGTGCTTCGCCTGAGCGCAATTCACGGTTTACCACTTTCACCACATCGGGTAAGGCGTTGGATTTACCCACCAAGCCAGATGCTGTCAGTGCCTCTTGCAATGACTCGATATAAGCGAGTACTTCGGGATTCTGGAATGTTTTACTCTGGCTATTTGCCTGTTCAGCCGATGCCATGACGTTATCCAGATAGGTCATTTCCTCGTCGCTAAGGTCGCTAAACAACTTATCGTCAATCGCTACAATTAGGTTTTGCAACTGTTCTTCAGGTGCACCACTGCCTATGGCGGCTAGGGTTTCACTCTTCCAGCCTGCCAGCGAATCCGGCATGTCACCACTTTCCAACAGAGATGCAGCAGTCGGAAGTTCTGAACGGTCAGTCAGCACCAGATACGCATTGTAGGTTCCGGCGAAGTTTTCGTTTAATACCCGGTCGGCCACGCGGATTTCGTGGTCAGACTTAAACCAGCGTACCGGGTTGTCGTTGATTTGAATCTGCGTGACGCCCCAGGCAGAGACCACAAACACCGCACCAAATGCAGCCAGCAACAGACCTTGCTGACCCGTGGCCAACTTGCCCAAACCTCTAGCCATGCGAGCAATATTCGAACCCTGTCCAGCGCCATCCTCGTGCATGGCGGCCTGGAGTTTTTCCAGTGCAGAATCACTCATACGCGATAAGTAAGCCGGGATAAACGTAATCGTCACCACAAAGGCAAACAGAATGCCGAAACCAACAAACGCACCAAAGATCTGCACTGGTGGAATTGGTGTCAGCATTAATGAGAAGAAGCCCACCGACGAGGTTACCGAGGTATACAACATCGGCGTGAAAAGGTGACCCACAACCTCTTCAACAACGGCTTTTAAATCTTCACCCGGCTTATAGCGGTCAGAAAATTCAGACAGGATGTGTACTGAATCCACTACCGCGATGGGCATCAGAAAAATGGCTATCATTGACGACATAATGTGCACGGTAAAGCCAAAGCCAATCAGCAGGCCCATGGTGACTATCACAGTCGCCATCGCCACAATCATAGGGGCCGTAATAAGCGGAATATTGCGGAAGAAAATAAACAATAAGATGAAGATGGTCAGGCCGGCCAGTGGCGCTGAAATGCCCATTTGTACAAACATCTCAAAACCGAACTGATCTTCTGCAACCGGTAGCCCGGTGATATACCACTGTTCAGTGCCGTCGAATGTATCAATCGTGGCGCGAATTTCTTCTGCTATCCGATAGCTTTCATTTTTATCAATAATTGGGACGTAGATCGCCGCCGCTTTACCGTTTTGCGATACCAGCGTGTCGTAAAGTAGCGGCAGTCTCTCAATGTTAGTTTGAATTTGCTGAGCGGCAGCATCTGATACCGGCGCTTCTGGCATCATCCATTCAAAACGAATAGTCCCAGGCCCGGCCTGAGAAATATTATCAACCGTAGAAATCGACATAAGATCGGCATCCACAACGCCATCGATTGCCAAAATTGACTGAGTTAAGTCAAAAATGTCAGACAAAGATGTCGTGTTGTACACACCATTGGCATCGGTTTCGTTCACTACACCCACCACAATGGCATCGTGCATGGCGAAATTTGCCTTGGTCTGATTGTGAAATGTGCGTGCCGGATGATCAGCCGCCAGCATATTTTCCGGGTCTGTATCTATTGTAATCCGTGGGATCTGGCTGCCAATGCCGAGTGTCAGCAACAGCAACACGGCATAAATCCATAAGGGTTTATGCGTACTGATTGCAACAAGTTTACCTGACAGGGTGTTCATAATACGTTTCACTGTTACCGCTTGAGATAATGTCATACAGCAATATATGCGCCATTTCTAATATATCAAGTTTTTTCTATTCGTTTAGCGGTACTTTTGTATCGCTAAAGCTCCGCTGGGCGCCCGCAAATCATGCTAGAATCACTGCTTCTCTTTACGATTGTTGCGTTTTCATGACCTTCCGTTTGTTGTTTTTTGCCTTACTCGCTACTGCAATGGGTCAATCTGTTGTTATGACAACCTTGCCGCCTCTGGGCAGGGAAGTCGGTTTAACCGAATTTCAGGTTGCCTTTTTGATGTCCAGTTCTGCGCTGATGTATGCCGCGGGCAACGCGTTGTGGTCCAGAGTCGGCAAGCGCAAAGGCTATCGCCGCGTGCTGATCACCGGGCTGACTGGCTATACCATTGGTACCTTGGTTTTTGCTACTGTGTGGTTGAGTGGGTTTCAGGGTTGGCTGGTAGGCACGGCGTTGTTCCTTGCGCTGACAGCGGCCCGGTCTGGTCAGGCGACAATCATGTCAGCGACACCGCCTTCGGTAGTCGGATACGCGATATCCATCAGCGCAGACCACGAGCGCGTGAAGGCCATCAGCAAAGTGTCATCGGCCCACAGCCTGGGCCAGATTCTTGGCCCGACACTGGCGGGTCTATTGGTTGGCTTTCATTTGTTGACCCCGTTGTACGCCATTTCTCTCATGACACTAACAGCACTTATTCTGGTGTGGCGATTCCTGCCCGACAATCAGAACACACCGCCCCCACCCCAAACACAAAAAACCGGTGTGGCTGTCACGCATAGTATTCAGCCCTACGTGCCGCTCGTGATCGGCATGAATGCCTGTGTATTTCTCGCGGTTGCCATGATGCAACAATCGCTGGCGTTCTTTTTAATCGATCATCACGGTGCTTCTACCACCGAAGCGGCACAGGGTGTAGGGCTTGCCATGATGATCAGCGCAGTGTGCGCGCTGGTTGTGCAGTTTACACTGGTCCAACGCACCAGCATGCATCCGGCAAACCTCATTAAGCTGGCCTTTCCACTGTTGTCACTGGGTTACCTGATCCTGTATTTGCACCACGACCAGAGTCAGTTGTATTTTGCCATGGTGTTCCTTGGCAGCGGCCTGGGCATCAGCTATCCAGCTGTCGCCGCACTGGCTACGTCCAGCTGTAAGCCGGAAAACCAAGCCACTGTAACCGGCTTTATTACAGCGTCACCTGCTATGGGCTATATTATCGGGCCTCCCATTGCCGCATCCTTGTACCAGCTCAGTCATCGCGCCCCCTTTTTAGCCGCCTCGATTATGCTGGCGACGGTAACATTGATTGCAGTGGGCCATTTACGGGTTAAACCCAATCCCAGCGAGGATAAATTGTAACAAGGCGCTTATTGAGACCGTTTATTCTTGCCAAAAATAACCGGGCGTGTTGAACTTTCCAGGCTCTGAGTACAATAAACAAGGACTGTTGATGAGAAAAGTTACCCGCTATCGATTAGCGTTTTTGCTGCTAGCCATTGGCTTGTATGTGCTGGGTATTCACCTCACCCCCGATGAATTCAACCCAGATGAAAACTGGCCGGTGTTTGCGGGTTTGTTCACTGTGTACTTCGCGGTTATCCCGCTATTACATTTACTATTGGTTATCATTGGCAGTAAGCAGAAGCTCTGGAAAATACTGATCCCGTTTTCGACCTCATCACTGGTGTGCCGTTATTCAATGCCGGCAGCGCTAGCCAGTTATTTTGAATTCATTGCGTATCTGCGTTATCCCATCATTGCCGTGCTACTCATCATCGAGTTGGCCATTGTCTATCACGTAGTGCGTATGCTTTGGCAATGCCGCACTATGCAGGGCGATCCGCGTGCCTCAGCAATTAAAAAAATGGGTGACGAAGACGAGAAAAAACGCACCACTGCCGTACTATTCGCCTATGAGCCTGCCACCTGGTACTACTTATTTCCGTTTCTGAGCCGTAACCATGCCCCCTCACTGGCTCATCTCCGACTGGTTTCATCGTCCTGGATCACACTTGTCGTTTTACAAATAGGCTTGTTCGTTGTTACCGGCGCGTTGTATTACGCGCTGGCATTGTGGTCACAGCTAGCGGCCATCATTGTCGGTACGTTAGTGGGTTATACGTTTATTTACCTGATTGCCAATTACCGGATCAGTAAACACCATTCTGCTTACGTCTTAGATGGCCATCTGGTGCTGAACAACAATTATTTGAACCTGCTAGTTATTCCCTTAACAGCCATTTCCAGCATTGAAACAGACAAGGTTGCTTCGCCGGACGAGCACGCGTTATGCCTGGGTAATGGATCTCCAAATGTAAAACTCACACTTTCAACACCCTGTTGTTACTACAACCTGATGGCCACGCTGACCGACTATGTCGAGGAAGTGTATTTGTCAGTAGATACGCCAGAGGCATTTAAATCACTACCAATTCAGGAATAGACCAATCTGTACAATGCCTATTACTAATAAAGCCTGCAGGGGTAATCAATAAAACATTGCGAACCTCAAAATTACTATATAGACTAGTCTGTATATTTTGAGCGAGGCGCAATCATGGCAATAGTACCTGCAAGAAAAAAACTGCCTGCAAGAGAAAAATTGTTAAAAGCCGCTGGAGAATTGTTTTACGACCACGGTATAACCGCGACCGGCATCGATGCCGTTATAGCCCGGGCCGGGGTTGCGAAAATGTCGTTGTACAACAACTTTAAATCCAAGTCTGAATTGGTTGCCGCCTACATTGATGCCCGACATCAGGAATGGCTGGACCTATACGCAAAGCGTTCAACAGACCTATCCAATGGCTGGGAACGGGTTCTGGCGGTATTCGATGCGTATCAGGACCACGCGGAATTTGATTATGAAAATGGCTTTCGGGGCTGCGGCTTACTCAATGCAGCAGCAGAAATGCCAGCCAACAGCGCTGAGCGTGCAGCAGTCAATCGACACAAACAGGAAGTAAAGGCCATCGTTAAACGCGAACTGTCTGAGCTGCCTATAATCGAACCGGGTCGCATTGAACAACTCACAGAACATGTGTGCTTTTTGCTGGAAGGTTCGATTTCTTTAGCGGGACTCGCCGCAGACACCCAGGCTATAGAACGCGCACGTACCATGGCCGACCAACTCATCGAGCAATCATTATGACCCACTCGTCTTCACACTATTATCTCGGTGTGCTCGCCGTTGTTGTTGCGTCAGTACTCTGGGGCACAACCGGCACCGCAGCCACCTTTGCACCAGACGTTAGCTCACTCGGCATTGCTGCCGTTTCAATGGGGTGTGGCGGACTGTTGCAGGCGCTCATTGCCTGGCGTTTTATTGCCAGACAGTGGACGGAACTGAAGCAGCATCGTAGCCTGGTTCTGTGGGGTGCTTTGAATGTAGCGATATACCCACTGGCGTTCTACAGTTCTATGCGGCTGTCTGGCGTCACCATCGGTACGGTCGTCTCCATTGGTATGGCACCCGTTGCAGCTGCAATAATCGAACGTCTGTTCGACAAGCAACGGCTCAATACACGTTGGATAGTGAGTATCTTTCTGGGCGTTCTGGGCGTGATATTGCTGGCAAGTGCAAAACCACAGCACAGTGCAGCACCGCAAAATAGCGAGCTTTCGCAATGGTATAACTTTTTCGGTATCGCACTCGGACTGATTGCTGCATTTACCTACGCCATGTATTCGTGGGTCGCTCACCGCTTAATCCAGCGCCAGGTCCATTCACGCGCAGCCATGGGCAGTATGTTTGGCGTCGGCGGACTCTGCTTATTGCCTGTGCTGCTTTTAACCGGCGCGGAACTGCTCGCTAGCACCAATAATTTCATGGTGGGCGCATACATGGCTGCCGTGCCCATGTTTATGGGTTACCTGCTTTTCGGTTACGGCTTACGCTCAATTCGCGCTAGTCTGGCGACAATCATCACTCTGTTAGAACCTGTGGTTGCAGCCATTCTGGCCATGTGGATAGTGGGCGAGTCGTTATCCTGGGTTGGATGGAGCGGCATTGGTTTGATCAGCTCCTGTTTGTTGATCGCCACCATTAAACGCAAAGCTTCCCCGTCGCCTGTCGCAACATCGGCAGAAACCGCAGCGAGTGCCTGACCAGGTAACACTCGCTGTAATTTGTAGTAGAAAACGGTACACTGCCCGCTCACTCAGGATCCGTTGTTGTGAAAATTGAAACCTATCACATCCCCTTTGCCGATGCCGACTCATGCAGTGCAGACTGCCTGGTCGCATTTGTCGACTTCGCATGGCTTTTTGATGCAACCTCACAGAGCCAAGCCGGTGAAATACCGAAGCCAAGCTGGTTAGCCCATATACTTAACGTTACACCATCACTCAGCGCCAGCTGTTCAGAAAGTAAACACTTACTTATTTCAGAAGTTCCAAATTTAAAAGCCAGCCGACTTTTGTTAGTAAACACTAACAAATCAAACAGTATTGCAAATTGTACGCCTGACGAAGCGCATAAAACCCGCAATATGCTTGCCCGACAGGCGACGTTTATTTGTTCACAGCTAGACGAATTAAACGTTAAAAGTGCCTGCGTAATGTCGCCTTTCGCAAACTGTCAGGCGTACATACAAGCGCTGCTCGACGCCCTACTTTTTGCCAGTTACCGCTTCAAAGCGTTTAAAACTTCGCCCAACGCGCAAAAGCCAACAAGCATCAAACGCTTATCAATTGCGGTTGAGCAGGATGAACTCAAGCCCGACATAGCGCGAGCGCTGGCTGTTCATGAAGGAAAATCACTGACTCGTGACCTGGCCAACTTACCAGGAAATATATGTACACCCAGCTATTTCGCAGAATGTGCTGAAGCGTTAGCCTCCGACTCTTCGTTATTAACCACAGAAGTATTGGATGAAGCTACGCTCAAAGAAATGGGGATGGGTGCGTATGTCGCGGTAGGCCAGGGTTCGGAACAGCCCACCTGCATGCCCGTAATGCATTACAAGGGCGCAGCAGACTCCGACTTACCGAGTATTGTTCTGATAGGAAAAGGCATCACCTTTGATACTGGCGGTATTACTCTGAAGAAACCGCCCGGCATGCAAAATATGATATACGACATGTGTGGCGGCGCTACCGTTATGGGTATTATGAAAACCCTCACCGCATTGCGTTTACCTGTTAACGTGACAGGCATTATTGCTACCGCTGAAAACATGCCCGACGGCAAGGCTTTCCGCCCCGGCGACATTTTAACTACATTGTCTGGACAAACCGTTGAAATTATTAGCACCGACGCAGAAGGCCGTTTAGTGCTGTGTGATGCAATGACCTATGCACAGCAATTCAACCCTGCGGCTATCATTGACATCGCTACGCTCACTGGCGCACATATTGTGAGCCTGGGTAGCCATGCCAGCGGGTTGATGAGTAATAGCCAGGCATTATCATCAGATTTAGTAGAAGCAGGAGAGAGCAGTAGCGACCGTGCCTGGGCCATGCCCATCTGGGACGACTATCAGGAACCACTGGACTCGTTCGCCGCCGATATGCGCAACAGCGGCAGTAATTCACCCGGCATGATCACGGCTGGCTGCTTTTTATCGCGGTTTGCCGGCAACACACCGTGGGCACACCTTGACATAGCGGGTACCAGCTTCCAGTATGGCAAAGGTAACTCAGCTACCGCGCGGCCTTTCTCTCTGTTGCTGGCCTTTTTAACCCAATACAGTGAGAAGCCCGATAGCACATGGCCGGTATCGCCTGTGTTATACTAGGACTCGGAGTGGATTAACCTTTTAGCAGAGTTGGCAGAGCGCTTGCCAACCTGCACCAAAGGTTAACCCTCTCTAGTTCCAAAGTAGGATTTTTTTTTGCCAGGGCCGGTCCTACAATCAGTAAAGTGTTAAAACAAAGTTAATAAGGAGTTCCATTATGTGGACAAAACCTCAGTACACTGAAATGCGTTTAGGTTTCGAAGTAACGCTGTATATCAGCAACCGTTAATTTCACCCCTCTTCGAGGTGTGTTCTCAACAAGTATTCAAAAGGCTGCACCATGCGCAGCCTTTTTTATTCCCGCCTGTTTATAAAACGGGCAACGCTTTTAGCTAACAACAGGATTACTGAGCATGAAAGTACTGATCCTGGGCGCAGGTGCCGGCGGCGGCTTCCCTCAATGGAACTGCCACTGTGACAACTGTCGCGGCGTAAGAGACGGCTCAATAAAAGCCAGTCCGCGCACCCAATCCAGTATTGCAGTAAGTGCAAATGGCACTGACTGGGTATTAATTAACGCGTCTCCTGATTTGCGTCACCAGATCAACCATACCCACGAGTTGTGGCCTGCTGACAAATCTCAACAACGCGGTACCAGCATACGTTCGATTATTCTCACCGACAGTCAAATCGACCATACCACCGGGTTACTGACCCTGCGTGAAGGTTTGCCGCTTCCGGTTTATTGCACCGATGTCGTGTATGAAGATCTCACCACCGCCTTTCCACTGTTTCCCATGCTGAAGCATTGGCACGGTGGCCTGCAACGTCACGCCATTGACACGGATTACGACAAAAGCTTTACGCCCGAAGGCATAGAAGGACTAACCTTTAATCCCGTTGTACTGGAATCGAATGCACCGCCTTATTCCAGCTATCGCGACAAAGTGGTACCCGGCAATAACATTGGTTTGCAAATCACCGATACCGCCTCGGGTAAATCGCTGTTTTACGCACCCGGCTGCGTTCAGGCCAGTCCGCTAGTGGAGTCCATGCTGGAACAAGCCAGTTGCGTGTTATTCGACGGTACCTTGTGGCTGGATGATGAAATGATTCAAAAGGGATTCAGCAATCGCCTGGGCACACAAATGGGCCATATGCCTGTAAACGGACCAGACGGCACGGTCGCGCTATTAAACCGCTACCCGATTGATCGCAAAATCCTGATCCATATTAATAATACCAACCCGGTGCTGAACGAAGACTCGTCAGCCCATCAGTACTTGCTCAACAACGACATCGAGCTGGCCTACGACGGTATGAAAATTTCCCTATAGAGAGGTACAAGGTGAGTCAACAACCCTGGAGCCGAGAAGAATTCGAACAAAAGCTGCGCGACAAAGGGCAGTTTTACCATATTCATCACCCGTTTCATCAGGCCATGAATAAGGGCGAATGCACGAAAGAACAGATTCAGGGTTGGGTCGCCAACCGCTTCTTTTATCAAATGTGCATTCCCATTAAAGACGCCGCCATACTGGCCAATTGCCCGGACATGGAAACCCGTCGTAAGTGGATCCAACGTATTCTGGATCACGATGGCGAAGAAGGCGATCCGAGACTAGGCGGCATTGAAGCCTGGCTGAGACTGGGCGAAGCGGTTGGTTTGGACCGTCAGGATATTCTCGACGAAAAACTATTGCTGCCCGGCGTGAAATTCGCTGTAGGCGCTTATGTAAACTTCGCCCGTCGTGCGACGTGGGAAGAAGCAGCCTGTTCATCACTCACCGAAATGTTTGCACCAGAGATCCATCAGAGTCGTTTGGATACCAGGCCTGA
>NZ_CFIDRX010000091.1:0-16919 GCF_984433645.1 Marisediminitalea sp. | reverse complement strand
GCGCTCCCTGCAGCCCCCCCGTATGCAACACCAGAATTCGTGTGCCTTGCGCAAAAACGTGCGACGCCAGCATACTTTTTAACGCAAACAACACTTTGCCACTGTAAACGGGCTCCAGAGGAAGCTGGTGCTGTTCGCTTACTGATTGAATCAGAGTCAGCAGGGGCGCTGATGTCTTTGCATAACCCCCGTGATGAAAGTCATGCGCAATATGCCAGTTGTCTGTTCTGGCGGGTAAAAATTGTTCAACGAGAGACTCAAGATAACCAACCCCTTTCAGAACTGCAATACCCATTGCCCGTTGTTGTGGTTTCAAAGCGGTAATTAGTCCGGCCAGCGTGGCGCCGCTGGCAACCGGGCATATAACCACATCAAAATTGTGTTCGGTTTCTGTGATTACCGACTGCACGCCCATCAGGGCTGCCTGCTGGCTGCCGCCTTCAGGGATTAGGGTTGTGTCAGGATGCTCAATGCGAAGTTGATTCAGGTAATCGTGGTCGTGGCGTCGACTATATTCAATGCGATTGACGTAACGGATCCGGGTACCCCAGTTGATGAGGTCACGCAACATGGGCGTTGGATTAGCAGAGTAATCTCCGCGCACAACGGCAGTAAACGGAATATTCAATTGATGGCAGCAATAACCGAGTGCATGCAGGTGATTCGAAAAGCCGCCGCCAAAACTCAGTATGGCGTTTGGTAGCGTGGCCGGCCCTGAAAACACACCGCTTAATTTTCGCCATTTATTGCCAGACACCACAGGGTGCATCAGGTCGTCGCGTTTAATGTGAATCGACACCCGTTCTGCCCCAGGCCAGTCTGGTGAGAATGACTGTAACGGAGTGGGAAGTTTGATCCCCAGTTTTTGCGCTACATTAAAATGGTTGCTCATGGGAACAGGACAACGTCGACAGCGGGGTTCAGAGTGATCATTTTACAGGTGCGGCAGGTATAAAAGGCACAGTGTAATTCCATTGGTCGGTAATGTGAAATCAATGAAGTTAATAGCAAAGAAAGCGTGGCAATCGGGCTTGCAGATTAGCGCGGCGTTGTTGTTCGTCATAGCGCTGGGCACAGAAGCGAGGAGTGAGTCTTTGGTAAAGCCTTTTATCGATGCCGAAGTACCCGGCGCAGAGCCAGTGGGGTCCGGCCGCTTTTCGGTGCTGTTCTGGGATGTATATGACGCCACCTTATTCGCCCCTGAGGGGCAATGGCAAGCCAATTCGCCTTATGCGTTGTCGCTAACTTACCTGCGTGACTTTGACGGTGAAGACATTGCGTCACGTTCCGTCAAGGAAATGCGCAGACAGTCTGGTGTGAGTCGCGCCGACTTAGACCTTTGGCTACCGCTGATGCGCGATCTGTTTCCGGATGTGACCAGCGGTGACACGCTGACCGGTGTTTATCTGGACAATGGTAGCGCTCGCTTTTATTTCAATGGTTCGTTGCTTGGTGATATTAACGCGCCGGGGTTTGCGTCACGTTTTTTTGCAATTTGGTTAGGGGAGCAAACCAGCGAACCTGAGTTCAGGAACAAATTATTAGCAGGAGTAGCAAAGTAATGCGGTATTTGGGATTACTATTATTGTGCATTGTTGCGGCGGGTTGCAGTGTGTCCATCGACGGAGAGACATACAAACAACACACACCGTCATTTTCGTTAGAGCGTTTTTTCAAGGGTGATGTAAAAGCCTGGGGAATTGTGCAAAACCGTTCCGGTGAAGTGGTGCAGCGCTTCACGGTTGATATTGTCGGTAGCATGGACGGCAACGTATTGGTGTTAGACGAGCGTTTTACTTACTCGCTGGGGGAAGGGCCTGAATCAAGGATTTGGAGGATTACGCCAGAGGCAGACGGCACCTATACCGGCCAAGCTTCTGATATCCTCGACGTGGCCAAAGGCAAGCCATACGGTAATGCTTTCAATTTTACCTATTCCATGGACCTGCCTGTTGATGACACCACGTACACGGTTGCGTTTGACGATTGGTTCTGGGCGCTGGACAATGACACCCTGATGAACCGCTCGTATATTAAAAAATTCGGGTTGGTCATGGCCGAAGTTACTATTTTTATGCAACGCCAATAGTCGTTGCGTTAATAGCCTGAAGGAGGGAATCTTATGACGTTATACGTGGGTTGTTTGTTGCTCGTCTGTGTTATGCCATTTCTGGCTAAAATACCGCTGGCGGTGGCAATGCACCGGCATGGCGGTTACGACAACGCGTTACCCCGGGAACAGCAACAGTCGCTCAAGGGCTTTGGGGCAAGGGCAAATGCCGCACATTACAATTGCTTTGAAGCCATCACCTATTTCGCCCCAGCCGCCTTGGTTGTGCTGGCGACATCGTCTGTTGGCACCACCCACATTACATTAGCTCTGAGCTTTGTTGCATGCCGAATTTTGTATTTATT
The DNA here is from genome assembly GCF_984433645.1 of Marisediminitalea sp. Lineage (NCBI taxonomy): Bacteria > Pseudomonadati > Pseudomonadota > Gammaproteobacteria > Alteromonadales > Alteromonadaceae > Marisediminitalea > Marisediminitalea sp. Next base: position 14,504 of record NZ_CFIDRX010000091.1, on the reverse strand, counting down.
CTGTTACTGGTATGCGTGGAATACGCTTCGAAGTGTGGCTTTTGTTGCAGGGCTGGCGATCAGTATTGCGTTGTTTATTACTGCAATGTAGGTACCCGTTTAGGCTTTTAGTCACACTTCAAAACACTTGTTTCCAGACACTTTTACTCACCCATGACGCCTGCCATGGGTGAGTAACGTAGTGTGTTTGATTCATTGTCGAGATGCTGTAGTTCGATGGTTATGCGCTACGACAATTCACCACTCGTTTTCGCGTCGTTATTGGTTGGAGCTGACGTAACTGCGGTTAATTGCTCGATTCTGTCCGGGTGGCGGCTGAACCGACGGGATTGTGGGTAAGGGGTGAAGTTGTGGATTTCCCCTTTGGATGTTTCTTTCTGCACGCGTCGCCAGTATTCGGAAGTCATCAGGTCGCCGTGCTTGGCTTTCAGCATTTCCTTGAATGGTCGCTTACCCACAATAAAGTGCTCGAATTGCTCCGGGAATACATCACTCGGTGCAACAGACAAGGTATCAAGGGCGTAGGGATCGTCTGACTTCGGAATATCACGGAAGTTACGCTCGCTCATCAAACAAATTTCATCGTAGTCATAAAAGATGACCCTGCCGTGACGGGTGATGCCAAAATTCTTATGCAGCATGTCGCCGGGGAAGATGTTAGCCATGGCTATTTGTTTAATACAGGTGCCGAGCTCGTCAATCGCATTTTCTAATTTCTGTGGGTCGGTTTCCTGTTGTAGGAACAGGTTTAGGGGCGTCATTTTTCGCTCGATATACAAGTGCTTGATCACCAGTTCATCACCGCTGATGCTGACACTGGACGCGCAGGTTTCCTGCAGTTCGGCTAATAAATCAGGGTGTACCCTGTGCAGCGGGAAACGAAAATTCACGTATTCGTGCGTATCTGCCATACGTCCGACTCGGTCAGACATCTTTACCAGCCGATAGCGATCGATAACGTGTTCGCGGGTGATTTTTTTGCTTTCAGCAAACTCGTCTTTAATGATCTTAAACACCACACCGTAAGAAGGCAGGTGAAACACCATCATCACTAAACCGCGAATACCTGGCGCGATTTCGAAGGCGTCGTCAGATTTGTCCATGTGCTGTAAAAAGTTGCGGTAAAACACCGTTTTGCCATGTTTGTAGTGGCCCAGGGCAATGTACAATTCGAACACTTTTTTGTTGGGCATTAACTCGTGCAGGTAAGCAACCAGTTCGCCCGGGTATTGGGTATCTGCCATAAAATAAGAGCGGGCAAAGCCAAAAATAACGCTAAGATCATGGCGGTCCGTGAGCAGCGCGTCTACAAACAGGGCATTGCTATCGTTGGTCTGCAATGCAATGACGAACGGCAGGGTTTGCTCGGGCATCTTAATGCGGCCAATCAAATAAGCCGCTTTACCGCGATAAAATACCGATTTCAGCATTTCTACCGCAGATACACTGCCGAGTTCTTGTTTAGTAAGTCGATTGCGCAAGGCATCGTCGAGGAACTGCATGTCCCTGGTGCGATCTTCAAACGGGATATTAAAGCGATAGCAGGCAAAAATGGCTTCGTACATTTCCGCCACGGTGGTTTTGGTGTCGAAACTGTGAATGACTTTTGCCCGGTCCTGTCCGGGCAAGAAGCACCGGCTTGGCAATACAAACATAATGTTGTTGTCGATAGACCTGTGCCGAAATACTTTTCCGATAACGGAGTTGTAGAAGGTTTCAGCCAGTTCGTACTGCGGATGGCTTTCTATCAGGTTGGCGAAAGCCGCTTTCAACGTATGCCAGAATTCAACGTCTTTTTGGTGCACGATGATTTGTTCGTACAAATCTGCAACGGCATCGGCCAGGCTTTGTTCGTATATGCTGATACGCTCTTTAGAAGCGGCAAGGGCATCACGCCAGTGTCCTTTCTCAAAGCGCTCCTGCGCGCCGCGGGTAATTCGACTGAACCAGCGATAGTTTTTATCGAAGCTGGTCATTATTTGATAGGCCATTTTTTTGGCTTGAGCGTGTTCTGTCACGTTTTTACTCGACGTAGTCAATCCGCTGTCACCTTACCACAGCGCATGGCGCAGGCGAATGAGACAGGTATTTTTGTTGATTTATGTCAGCATACAGCAGGCGAATATGAGATAGCGTAAGTGTAAGACTGAATAACCCGGACCGCCAGTTATGACCCAGACTCACAGTATTTCAATCGGAATAGAGCGTTTTGAAAACACCCTTTACATTGTAATGAAAGCCGCAGGAAAACTGACCCATGCCGATTACGAAGCGTTTACGCCACTGCTGGAAGGTGCGTTAAACACGATTGGCTCACCACATGTCAAAATGTTGGTAGATGTGACTGCATTTAGTGGCTGGGAGCTGCGCGCCGCGTGGGATGACTTCAAAATTGGTTTAAAGCACGGCAACGAGTTCGAAAAAATCGCCATCGTGGGAAATAAAGACTGGCAAGCGCTAATGGCCACAGTGGGTGACTGGTTTATTGGTGGCGAAGCCAACTACTTTACTGATTCAACGGAAGCGATTAACTGGTTGTGTGAATAATGCAACTCCTGAATCAGGCTTCTGTGGCTTGTTTTAGCTCGTCTAACAGGGCCTCAAATTGGGTTTTGGCGACATTGAACCGTGTGTTTATGTCTGGCTCCTGGTTTTTAGCACTTTGTTCGAGTTTACTCATGGTGTCGTAGAGTTGCTGAGCACCAATTTCTCCGGTTTGTCCTTTTAGCTTGTGACTGCGCTGACGCACTGTTTCGTAGTCGCCATTGTGTACCGCTGCTGACAGCTCTGCGAAAATGGGCTCAGCTCCTGACAGAAAGATATCAACAAGCTTGTTCAGTAATGCCTCGTTGTTCATTAGTCTTCCCAATGCTGCACCTTTGTCCCAAATCGGTAAGCTTAGTTCAGATTCTTGCTGTGTATTGCCTGAAGCCGCAGTGGCTTCTTCTCTTTGGGGGCTGGTTTGCGCCTCTTCTGGCGTTGATATCACCACTTCCTCGGTTTGTAGCCATGCTACCGACTTGGTTATAAACTCATTGGGTTCCAGTGGCTTGGTAATAAAATCGTCCATGCCAATGCGCAAGCATTTCTCTCTTTCGCCTTGCAGGGCATTGGCTGTCATCGCGATGATCGGGATTGCCGCTGTATGCTCCCCGGCTTTTCCCTGGCGGATGAGCTGGGTGGCTTCGTAACCGTCGATACCCGGCATATTGCAATCCATCAGAATAGCATCGGCTGGCGTGCCCTCTGATTCAAGGTTTATCAAACGGGTGATAGCATCTTCACCGGAGTTCGCGCAGTAAATGGTAACAGGTAGTTCCGATAGCAGACTGGCAGCTACTTCCAGGTTGATGTCGTTGTCATCGACAATCAACAGTACTTTGCCTTTCAGCGTGCTTGCGTCGTAAAGGTGCTGTGCATCTACATCAGTTTGACGTCGGTGATAAAAGTCTGAAACAAACTCGGAAGTTTGCCCGCGCTGATTAATAAATTTCGCTAAAAACTCGGTGCGTAACAGGGGTTTATTCAGATACTCCAGTGGCTCATAGTCTAAATGAAAGTTCTGCGTAAAGGCTTTTAGCACGAATAACTTGGGTTTGTTCGGCTGCGATGACAGCCAGGTCACCAGTTTCGTCGCTTCAGAAAGTGGTACATCCACGATCAAATTGTCGGGGAGATCGGGAAGCGGCGCTTCAAGATGGCTGTTTTCCAATATGAATGCCTTGCCGTCCAGGCTTTTCACTATATTAGTTATAATTCGAGATGCGTTTTCACTGTGAGTGTAGACGCCCACGGTCTTATCGGTAAGTCGCTTAATTTCACTTTCGGCATAGGGGTCCCACTCATTAGTTGGCAGGGTAATGGTTACATCAGTGCCTTTGTGATGCTCGGAGTCGAGTGTAATATCTCCCCCCATCATGTTGACGAGTTGTTTACAAATTAGCAGGCCAAGGCCGGTACCACCGTATCTGGACGCAATATTATTGTCGGCTTGTTGGAACGCATTAAATAACTTCGGTATTTTCTCTTTGGCGATACCAATGCCGGTATCACTGACGGTGATGGTAAGCGTACCGGTAGAGTCAAGGGCATCAGTACGGGCTTTTACAATAACCGCTCCACGCTCGGTAAATTTTATGGCATTGCTGATAATGTTGTTTAACACCTGTGCGAGTCGATGTGGGTCGCTGCGAAACGTGCGAAAGTTAAGCGCTGAGGTATCGAGATAAAATTCCAGCCCTTTTTCGATGGCTTTTACGGCGTGGGTGGTGACCTGATCGTTTATCAATACCGTTGGGTTAAACAGTTTGCTCTCTAAATCCAGTTTACCTGCTTCAATTTTCGACAGGTCCAAAATGTCGTTGATGAGGACGTTGAGGTTAAACGCACTGACCTCAGCCATATTGATGAATTTTTCAGTTTCCGGTAGCAAGCGCTGTCGTTTTAACATGGCCAGAGCACCCAAAATTCCATTCAAGGGTGTTCGCATTTCATGGCTGATATTGGAAATAAACTGACTTTTAACCTTGCTGTTTTCTACCGCTTCATTGCGTGCAGATTCCAACTCCTGGGTGCGTTTAGCAATTTTGGTTTCCAGCACCTGGTTTATGTTGGCAGCTTCCTGTTTGGCTTGCATATCCTGAGTCGAATCCCGAAAAATCAGCGCCAATGCAGAGACTTTTTTTGACAATTTAATCACGCTTTTTGTGCAGTGATAATGGCACTCTTCTGCGCCTTTGTTCCATGTAAGATCTGATTCAGTTTCGGTATTGGATATTATGGTTTCAATGGGCGTGTTGGAGTGCGGGTTAAAGTACGGGTCGAGCTTTTCACCCAACAATTGTTGCTTGTTCACCCCTAGCATACGCTCGGCAGCGAAGTTGCACGAGGTAACCGCACCCTGATTGTCCAGGGTAATGATGACATCGATCGCAGCAGTCACCACGGCTTGCGCTTCAGCCCTGGCTTCGGCGAGTTTGCGATTGCGATTCGATGCACGGTTAATTAATGACAAAGCCATTGAGAACAGTAATAGCACAATTGCAATGGCGGTATAAAAAGAGACCCGGCGATCCCACAAGAACTTATCAATAAACGCACTGTCACTGAATATCGACACGGTTAGTTGGTAAGGACGATGTCCTGAAGGCACCATCATTGCGCTGCTGGACACATAGCTAGCTGGCATTGTGCCGGATAGCGGGGTTACTTTACTTAGTAGATTAGGTATCAACGTCGTCGTTGTATATTCACTGGTAAAGGTCTTATCAGGTGACAAATCTTTTGTAAAATACAGTGCAGGATCAAAGTGTTCCAGAAAGTATCCTGCCTCATCACTGTAAGCCAACTGTTGGCCTGCCGGAATAAATTCTCTGGCTGATTCGAACAGACTGGTGAGGTTCTTATTGATAATCAGAAAAGCAAAAAGTTGCCCCTGCTCGGTGAAAATGGGCAGGATAAAACGAATCGTTGGCTGATAAGGTACGGTAATTTCACCAAATTCACGGTTTAAGCTAATCGGTGAAACATAAAGCTGTTGCCGCTTTAACTGCGTCGCTTCAATAAAATAATCAGTGTGTTTTTTGTTCTGGTACAAATTAGGCGTGGCAACGCGAACATCACCACGAAAGCGTTCCACCCGGATGAATTCGTCCCCAGAGTCTGCATAAATCACCCTGGCCTGTGAGTATTGGGCGTTGTTTTCAAGAAAAGCTGTGAAAATGGTTTCTAGTCGCGACCGCCAGCCATCAAAAGACGTGTCGTCAAGACGGTCGATACCTTCCGGGTCTTCAGATGCTCTCACCAAACCGCTAATCGGCGGCGTGGAGTATAAAAAGTGAATGGCATTGATACTTTCATTAATACGATTCGAAAAGTCGATTTTAATTTCGTGTAAATTGACCTGGTGCTGTTTTGCAATTTCGTTGAAGGCTTCTTTCTCTATATAGCTTTCATGAATCAGTGACACGCCCAATAACAGGCCAAATAATCCGACTAGCAGTATGTAGGTGTATTTTATGTTGCTCAAAGTTGGCTCGCTTTACAGTTCATCAAAAGTTAGTGAAATACGACCAATCACCTATACTAAAACCAGATTGAATGCTAATCATTATCTATGAGGGAACGATTTACATCCAGCCGCTTTTTCAAAGCTGCGATATATTGCTATGTTTTCTGCTGATTTCAGTGGGTAAGTATAGGCAGTAATGTGAAAAAGTGTTGTTTTTTCATTTATTAAAGCGACGCTGATTCGCAATAGGGTTGCTTACGAACCCGTTCAGGCTGGACGGCGAATATATCGAACCTTGCAATGAAGTAGTAAATGGAGGAGCCTGCAATGGAAGGGACATTAAAAATTCTGGTCATCGACGATGACCCAGGGGCACTGGCAGTCCTCGCCAGTGGTCTTGAGGACTTAGCCCAGGTATCAACCGCAGAGAATGGGCAGGAAGGGCTCGCATTAGCCGCGATATCTCAACCGGATATCGTGTTACTGGATATTGAATTACCTGACATCAACGGTTTTGATGTGTGCAAGCGCATTAAAGAACAGGCCTATACGAAAGTGCCGTCTGTTATTTTCATTACCTCTCATCATGACTACGAGACTGAGCGAAAAGCCCTTGAAATGGGGGGGATCGACTTCATTACCAAGCCGTTTGATTTAACGTTGTGCCGAGCGCGTATTAATAATCATCTGCAGTTAAAGCTTCAGGAACGCGCGGTGATTAGTGCGCGGCGACAAATTGAAGAAGAGCGCCAGTATCTGAAAGTCATCTTAAACTCTATTGCGGATGCGGTCATTGCGACAGATGAAGAAGGGAAAATCACCTTCATTAACCCGGTTGCTCAGCGGCTGACGGGATGGCACAAAGACTCTGCTATTGGCTTGCCAATTGGCGAGGTTATGGTGATATCCGATGCTACAACGAATCAGCCATTGCCTAACCCGGTTGAAATTGCGTTGAAAGAAAAGCGTGTCGTTGCCATGGCGCTGAACGCTAAAATTACCAATCGTTTAGGGCGTGAATACCGGGTAGAGGACTCTGCTGCGCCAATCCGCGATAAGCAACAAAATCTGGTCGGTTGCGTGATTGTGTTCCAGGATGTGACCGAGTCTATTGCGCTTGCGACGCAAATGACCCACTTAGCAAATCACGACCAGCTCACCGGCCTGCCGAACCGCATGTTGTTGCATGACCGCGTGTTGCAGAGCATTTCTCGTGCACAAATAAGCCGGAAGTCTGTCGCCTTATTGTTGATTGATATCGATAACTTTAAGTATCTCAATGACGCGCTGGGGCATTCAGTGGGTGATATTGTGATTACACAAGTGGCGCAACGGCTGGAACATCTGTGCGACACCGAAACGACACTTGCGAGGGTCGGTGGTGATGAATTCGTGGTTATGATTCCGGAAATCAATTCGCACAACGTGACGGATATAGTGGCGATGGATATCATTGAAGCCATTCAGGAACCGTTTTCAATCTCAGGTGAAGAACACAAACTCAGTGTTAGTGTGGGAATAAGCTTTTACCCAACCGACTCGTCAAACGCTGAGGAGTTAATGCGCCATGCCGATACCGCCATGTACAGAGCGAAAACCACCGGAAAGAACCGTTATTGTTACTTTTCTACCAACCTGCAGTTGGAGCTTAACGAACGGGTAAGTATTGAAAAGTCGCTTCGCACTGCGTTGGAAAATGAAAGCCTCATTGTGCAGTATCAACCAAAATACAATTTGGTGTCGGGAACGATCACCGGTGCGGAAGCGTTGGTCAGACTGGCCGGAGAAGATGGAAGCATGATCCCGCCCGACAAATTTATTGAGTTTGCCGAGGAGTCAGGTTTAATTCACGAACTTGGCCGTCAGGTGTTACAACAAAGTATTCAAACCGCTAAAAAATTGGAACGTCAGGGGCACCCGCTCAAGATTGCTGTGAATATTTCGGCTCAGCAATTTCACGAAAGTGATATCTGCAACCAGCTTGAGGACATGCTAAACGAAGCGGCCTTACCCAGTCATTTGTTGGAGCTGGAGGTTACCGAGTCTGCGCTAATGACTGACTTCGAAGAAACCCGGGATATTTTAACGCAGTTATCGTCGTTGGGAATTTCAATTGCATTGGATGATTTTGGTACCGGTTACTCGAGTTTGAGCTATCTGAGGATGTTTCCACTCGATATCCTTAAAATCGATCGTTCTTTTGTGAAAGACATGCTGGCAGACGAGCAAGCAAAAAACATTGTCGATGTGATTGTGCATCTGGCTCATAGTCTGGGTTTGAAACTGGTGGGTGAAGGTATCGAAACCGCAGAGCAATGGGAGACGCTGAAGCAAATTAACTGTGAAGAGGGACAGGGCTATTACTTTAGTAAACCAATAAATGAGAACGATTTTTTTTCGCTCTTGGCTAATGAGCCACAAGTGGTATGATACCCGACACTAAAAATAAACCAGTTAGTCAGAAAACCGGTTATTCCTATGCAGTTAGAACGCGGTAACCCTCTTATTTACAAGACGATCTTAGATATATCGTCGGATCAAAATCTAAGTACGCCGGTTATGATAGATCGCTTACTCGAGATTTGCCGCGGATCGTTTGGTGCCGACGCTGTAGGCTATGGCGGCATCGACGACGTTGATCATTCACTGTATCGACTGCATAGCATCAATCAATCATCTCAGCTGTCTTTTGAGGCAGGTATTACCCTGCCTGTAAAAGACGTACTTTGTAATAAGGCCATTGAAAGCGGTGAGCTAACGTACTACGAAGACTGCAGTACGTCTGATGTGTCAGAACACCCATTTGTGAATTTGTTTGCCATTCACACTTATCTGGGGGCGCCGATTTTAAGTCAGGGCAAATTACCCCGGACTCTGTTCTTTTTATTCACCCAACAACAGGCATCTGCTTTTAGCGATGCTGAGCTTGATTTAATCAAAACCATTGCCGCGGTCATTGAAACGGCGTTGGCCAGAGACGAAAGCCTGGTATGGAAACGGCGGCGGCTAAATTCTTTACAAGCCATGCAGCGCCTTGCGAACATTGGTTTTTGGGAAGTTGATGTGCAATCCGGCAAAGTGTACTGGAGCGATCAGACGCGCTTTATTCATGAAGTGCCCGACGACTTTGAGCCCAATTTGGAAACCGCCATCGACTTTTACAAAGAAGGGGAAGACCGTCAGCAAATTGTTGATGCGGTTGAGCGCGGTTTTGAGAAAGGTGAGTCCTGGAGCCTGGAAGTCCGCCTGATTACTTATACCGGCAAAGAAAAATGGGTTGCAGCATTAGGCGAGGCAGAATTCAAAGATGGCGAATGCGTTCGCTTGTTCGGAGCGTTTCAGGATATTGATGCCCAGGTCGCAAATCGAAACCTGCTTGCAGTGAAAAAGCAGGAAGCCGAGAACCTGTTGCAGGCACGCAGTCAATTAATTGCTAAAATCAGCCATGAATTGCGCACGCCCATCAATGGGATTTCTGGCATGTTGCAAACCATTCACTCCGGTCTGGACAAAGACATTCTGGAAACCAAAATAGCGATTGCAATGCAAAGCTCGGAGACCCTTGTACGTCTTATCAATGACGTGTTGGACTACTCAAAAATAGACAGTGGTGAATTGCTGATTTCGCCTGCGCCGTTGTCATTGGCAAGAGTGTTTAACGACCTGCAGGCGTTGTATTTACCGCTTTGTGAAAAGCAAGGTATACAACTGGAGTTTGAAACCCATTATTGCCAACAAGATTGGGTTGAAGCCGATGAGGTCCGGGTAAAGCAAATATTCACGAATATCCTGAATAACGCATTGCGGTTTACTTTTGGCGGGCACATTAAATTTACTATCACCACAATACAAACCGGCGCGTTGCTGGAATTAGTAGCTCGTGTGGCCGATTCCGGTAAGGGGATGACCCGGGAGCAGACCGCGCGTATCTTTAAGCCGTTTCAACAATTCGACAATCAGGCGAACGCCGGTACGGGGTTAGGTTTGTCGATAGTCAAAGAATTGTGCCAGGCCATGCATGGTGACATAAGCGTACATAGTCATCCGGGAGCCGGCTCTGAATTTACTGTTTCATTGAAGTTTCCCTATTCCGAGCAGGCGAATATCACTGCCAGACGCGTCGCTTCGCCGTCAGTAGTCGCGCAACTTCAAGGTATGAAAGTGCTGGTGGTAGAAGACAATGAAATAAACCGCATCGTCATGGAAGCCATGCTGTCTGAGCTGAGCCTGACCGCAGACTATGCGGTAAATGGGCTGGAAGCAATTAAGACGTTAAAGCAAAACAGGGATTACAACGTGGTCTTTATGGACTGTGAAATGGATGTGATGGATGGATTTCAGGCCACGCGAAAAATTCGCCGTGAACTGGGGTATGACCACAAATCCCTCACCATTATTGCCATGACAGCAAATACCACCAATGAGAACAGGCAAGCCTGCTTTAACGTGGGTATGAACGCATTTTTAACCAAGCCGGTATCCGTGGAAAATATTCGCGATACCTTGTTGTTGGTGTCCGAACGCAAATTCCACTAACACACAGGTTTGAAGAGCCCCACCAAAAGTCAAGAAACGTTAATTCACTGTAATCAAAATCATTTTTTCGGCAAACTAGCCGAATTAACTTTATTTACTCATGAGGAAAAACATGCCTTCACCAAAGTTTCACAATAGTTTTCGACAATACCATCGCTGGATTGGTTTTTTCCTGGCGGGTATCATGGCCGTGTATGCGATCAGCGGTGTGTTACTGATTTTCAGAACAACGGACTTTTTAAAGTATGAAAGCACGCACGAACGTCAGTTGGAAGTTGGGCTAAGTGGTAAAGGTTTAGGTGAGCAACTGCGTATGAAAGGCTTTGCGGTTGTAGAAGAGACTGCAGACACCATTCGATTCCGTCAGGGCGAATACAACAAGCAAAGCGGTGAGGTGGTCTATACGCAAAAGGATTACCCAGCACCGCTGGCCAAAATGGTGAAGCTGCACAAAGCCACTACGAACAGTCCGCTGTTTATTGTGAATATTGCGTTTGGTGTGGCGTTATTGTTCTTCGTTGTCTCGTCTTTCCTGATGTTTATGCCAAGAGCACTGCCTTATAAAAACGGGCTTAAAATAGCCGGTGTGGGTTTTGTGCTCATGGTGCTTATGGTGATGTTCGGCTCGTAAGTCATGCCGCAATGAGCAAAATAGAGGGGCGAAACTTCAGTGACGCCCCTTTTTGCTATTTACTCTGTGGATCCCTAGCCGAACAAGGCGTTTACGTGCTATTATGCGCGCCCAAATATGAAGATTCCGGCCATAAAGGCAACGGAACGGTCTGAAAAATGCGCAAAGCCTGTTGACATATAGACGTCTATACGGCAAATTGAACGCATGAAGACGATGATTAGCACCACCGGCATGATTATTACCACCTCTAGGAGGGCGGTCGCTGGCTAGTGCGCGTAAGCAAACAGACAACGAAAGCCCGCCCTGAAAAGAGCGGGTTTTTTTTTGCGGTAACGAAAGGGCCAAATTAGCCCACAACACAATGCAGTCAAGGAGCATTCAATGAAAGTCTTAAAGTTTGGTGGTTCATCTCTGGCCGATGCACAGCGTTACATGCGGGTGACCGAGATTAGCACGACCATTCACCAGGCAAGTGGTGCTGCTGTGGTCTTGTCTGCTCCAAAAGGTGTAACCAATGCGCTTGGTGCTTTGTGCGACCAGGCGGCAGCAGGTGAAGATTACAGCGCGCTGTTTGCGGAACTCGATAAGAAAGTAAACGGCATTGCTGAAGAACTGAATGCGCAACTTGATGGTTTCGAATTCGCACGTATAAGCGACTTTATCGCGACACACTTAAGCGCGTTAAACAAACAACTGCAAGGTATCGCGTTATTGGGCTGCTCGCCGGATCCGGTAACAGCGAGCATCATGAGCCTGGGCGAATACATCAGCGTTAACTTGTTCAGCGCAATCCTTACAGCGCAGGGCGTGAACAACATTGTTATTGACCCGGTAAAATATGTACTGGCTGAAGGGGATTACCTGGACAGCATCGCCGACGTAGCATTGAGTAAAGCGCGCTTTAGCGATGTAAACACTGACGGCAGTCAGCTGATCATTATGCCGGGTTTTGTAGCGGCAAATGAAGCGGGCGAAAAAGTCACTTTAGGCCGCAACGGCTCAGACTATTCTGCTGCAGTACTGGCGGCCTGTATCGACGCGGAGTGCTGCGAGATCTGGACAGACGTTGACGGTGTGTACAATGCCGATCCGAACCAGGTTGAAGGTGCGGTATTGCTCGATAAGCTGACTTATCAGGAAGCCATGGAGCTGTCTTATTTTGGCGCCAAAGTACTGCACCCTAAAACCATCGGCCCGATTGCTCAGCATCATATCCCTTGCTTGATCAAAAATACCCTCAACCCCAGCGCGCCGGGTACTTTAATTAGTAATGAAGCCAGTACCCAGTGGACCAGCGTAAAAGGCATCTCACAGCTCGACAATATTGCTATGTTCAATGTTGCAGGTCCGGGTATGAAAGGCATGGTGGGTATGGCCAGCCGTGTGTTTGAGGTCATGTCTAACGCACATATCTCTATCAGCCTGATCACGCAGTCCAGCTCAGAATATTCAATCAGTTTTTGTATTAGCAGCAAAGATGCCCAGCGTGCACAAACCTTGCTGGAAGACGCTTTTGCGCTGGAGTTACAGAACCAGTTGCTGGACCCTATCGAAGTGCGCCACGACCTGGCTATTGTGACCCTGGTGGGTGACGGCATGCGTCATACCAAAGGATTGGCTGCACGCTTCTTTAACGCCTTGTCTCAAGCTCGGGTAAACAACATCGCCATTGCGCAGGGCTCATCAGAGCGTTCCATTTCTACCGTTATTGAAGCCAAGCGCGCTAAGAAAGCGGTAAAAGTGATTCACCAGAACTTCTTCTCAGACCGCCACACTATCGATATTTTCCTGATTGGTTGCGGTGTCGTCGGTGCTGAATTGCTGGCGCAGATTGAAAAGCAGCAACCTACGTTATTGGGTCGCAATATTCAGGCACGTGTTTACGGTATCGCGAATAGCCGCAAGTTATTGCTGAATAGTCAGGGTATCGACCTGGCCGGTGACTGGAAAGCTGAACTAGCAGATGCACAGGACCAGTTCTCTGTAGAACGTCTGCACGATTTCGTGAATAGCAATGCGCTGGTTAATCCGGTCATTGTTGACTGTACCAGCAACGCAAGCATTGCCAGCCAGTATGTGGATATGATGGAAAATGGTTTCCACGTGGTAACGCCAAACAAAAAAGCCAATACCGACACGTTGGCCTACTACAAAAAGTTGCGCAACACCGCGCTACAAACTAACCGTCAGTACTTGTACGAAACCACGGTTGGTGCTGGCCTACCGGTTATCGATAACCTGCAAAAACTGTTTATTGCCGGGGACGTTCTGCACCGCTTTGAAGGTATTTTGTCGGGCAGTTTGTCTTATGTATTCGGTAAGCTTGAAGAAGGCATGAGCCTGTCTGAAGCAACAGGTACTGCCAAAGAAAATGGCTTTACCGAACCTGACCCTCGTGATGATCTGAGCGGTATGGACGTGGCGCGCAAACTGTTGATTATGGCCCGTGAAGCGGACCTGGAACTAGAGCTCGACGACATTGAAATTGAGTCGGTGTTACCCAAAGGCTTTGCCGAAGATTGCGATATCGCTACGTTCATGGAACAGTTACCGCAACTGGATGCTGAATTTTCTGAGCGGGTTGCTAATGCCAATGCAGAAGGTAAAGTACTCAGATATATCGGTTCCATTGAAGGGAACAAATGCAAAGTAATGATCAAGGCGGTACCGGTTTCTCACCCCTTGGCAGCAGTAAAAGACGGTGAAAACGCCCTGGCGATTCACAGTGATTATTATAATCCTATCCCTTATGTTATTCGGGGTTATGGCGCAGGTGCGACCGTAACAGCCGCAGGGGTATTTGCCGATATTCTTCGCACGATGCCGTGGAAGCAGAATGCACATTAATCGGTTTTGAGAGCAGCAAACATGAAAACAACCAGAGCGTACGCCCCGGCATCCATAGGCAATGTCAGCCTCGGATTCGACGTATTGGGCGCGGCCTTGCAACCCCTGGACGGGAGTCTGTTAGGCGATGAAGTTATCGTTAGTGATGCGGATGAATTCGGATTGTCGGTAGCGGGTGTCTTTGCCCATAAACTGCCGGCCAATCCAGACGAAAACATCGTCACAGACTGCTATCGCTATTTTGAAAAAGCCATGCAGGCCAAAGGCTTGGAAGTCACTCCCATTCATATGACGCTATTGAAAAGTCTGCCTATCGGCAGTGGCCTGGGCTCCAGTGCCAGCTCAATTGTGGCTGCGTTTCACGGTCTCAATGAGCACTTTGGTCGTCCATTCGACAAAACCACATTGCTGACCATGATGGGTGAGCTGGAAGGGCAAATCAGCGGCAGTATTCACTACGATAACGTTGCGCCTTGT
>NZ_CFIDRX010000090.1:6544-17002 GCF_984433645.1 Marisediminitalea sp. | reverse complement strand
AAGTCGCCGCGAATATCACGGAAGTGGTGCAGATCCCCGTTATTCACATTGGTGACGCCATTATCGTCGCCTGTAAAGAGCAGGGGTATCAACGGGTAGCTTTGCTTGGTACGGCGTTTACCATGGAGCAACCTTTTCTGAAAGATCACCTGAGTGCGGGTGGGTTAGACGTGATGGTTCCGGACGAGGCAGATCGCCGCATTGTTCATCAGGTTATTTACGACGAATTGTGTCAGGGTAAAGTGCTCGATAGCGCAAGACAGCAATACCAGCGCATTATTGAACAGCTAAAACAACGCGGGGCGCAGGCGGTTATATTAGGTTGTACCGAAATCGGTTTGTTGATTGCTCCCCAGGATTCGTCATTACCGGTATTGGACACTACAGCGTTACATGCAAAGAGCGCTGTAGACTTCATGCTGAGTAGCAATCCCAATTGAGACGGCTGACCGGGGTGGGTTAGAAATAATAATGCACACCCATTACCAGGGAGTTATTGTTCTCGTCACCGACATAACGAAATTCATAGCCTACGGCTAATCCAAATCCATAAGGTTCACCGAATTGCCAGCCTACACCCGCCGCGGTGGCATTATGGCCCGTTATCGGCAAGGCCGCAGCCTGCGGGTTCAGGAAATACTGTGTGTTACGTAAGGTTGCGTAAACCCACTGGGTAGACGAGGAGGTCACCGCTCTACGCGCCGACAGACTGACAGCAGCCAAATCCAATAGGTCAACACGTGGCAACATGGTGGGAACGTAAGGGTTACTTCGACTGTTCATCCGAATATCGAAGCGCCATTTCGGTAACCGGGCATTTTGGTACTTAATGAAATACTGGGCGTTGTCCGCAGGCGCACTTACCAGCGGAGATTCTGGTAAAAAAGCAGGTTGATTTGCCAGCAGAGGACTACTAAAACTACCGGCCAAACACAATAAGATTGCGCGGCGCAGTGGCATTAAAACGTTCCGGTTTTTCGTTGAGTGTTTTTATTAACTATAGCGTTATTCAGTCGGATCTCAATAACCCGCTAAAAATAATTTCCACATTTTTGAATTTATTTTTTTGCCGTTTACCCATGCGCGATGAAGGCTCAAGTTAGTGCTTACATACGTGTTTTGAGCAGCAGTTAGAATTTTCACTAACCTATTGAATGGAAGCAGAAAAGCTGAACACAACGCAGGCAGTAAAGTCTTGCGGTCTGCAACCGTGAGACTTGGAAATATTACCCTCTGTGGACTAACGTTAAAGTATCTTGCGGTGAGCGGAGTACCGCAGCAGAAAGTCAGGAACACGTTCGTATACGAGGACTAAGTTATGCGTGCAGAATGGGAAATTGAGCGAAAGTTTGTCGTTACTTTTTTACCTGAAGGATTGTTAGACACCCGTCAGCCAGTAAAGGTGAGGCAAGGGTATATCTCGTCAGATGGGGAGCGTCAGGTACGCATCCTGGATGAAGGAGGTAACTACACCATGATCATCAGCCAGGGTTTTGGACATAAACGTCAGGATACCCGAATGGCAATTAGCGCCGAGCAATTCGAACAACTTTGGCCGCTAACGCAGCACATGCGGGTGGAAAAGCAGCGCTATCGCATCGGCTTTTTCGGCCACAGTCTTATTCTCGATGTGTTTGCGGGTCACCTTGAGCCGTTGATGCTTGTTGAGGTTGAGTTCGACTCAGAAATGAACAGCAGGCAATTTCTGCCACCGGATTTCGCTGAATTTGAAGTGACTCACCGGCGTGAATACCAAAATGTTCACCTGGCAAAGTTCGGCTTGCCCGACACGCTGGCTATGGTGAGTTGCCAGTACTAAGCACGCTCGGTTAGCGCCTAAGGTTA
The DNA here is from genome assembly GCF_984433645.1 of Marisediminitalea sp. NCBI lineage: Bacteria > Pseudomonadati > Pseudomonadota > Gammaproteobacteria > Alteromonadales > Alteromonadaceae > Marisediminitalea > Marisediminitalea sp. The sequence continues at coordinate 15,157 of NZ_CFIDRX010000090.1, read as the reverse complement.
TTAACACACATAAAAAAAGAGGCAACCAGTGCCTCTTTTTTGTTTGCGAATCAATATTTTCGCGAAGAATTTCTATTTTACGCTGCTGCGTAATGCTTCTGCCTTGTCGGTAGCTTCCCATGGGAAAGCGTCGCGGCCAAAGTGGCCATAGGCAGCTGTTGGGCGGTAAATAGGGCGCTCCAAATCCAGCATCTGAATTAAGCCATAAGGGCGCAGGTCAAAGTGCTCTTTCACCAGCGCAACCAGGGTGGCTTCGTCCACACTGCTAGTACCAAAGGTATCAATGCTGATAGACGTTGGCTCTGCTACACCAATAGCGTAAGACACCTGAATCTCACAGCGTTTAGCCAGGCCAGCTGCAACAATGTTCTTGGCAACATAACGACCGGCATATGCGGCTGAACGGTCAACTTTTGACGGGTCTTTGCCCGAGAATGCACCACCACCGTGACGTGCCATACCGCCGTAGGTGTCTACAATGATTTTACGGCCTGTCAAACCACAGTCACCCATTGGGCCACCGATTACAAATCGGCCGGTAGGGTTAATGTGGAATTTGGTGTCTTTGGAAATCCACTCAGCAGGTAATACAGGCTTAATCACTTCTTCCATTACCGCTTCACGCACGGTATCGGTCGCAACAGAGTCACAATGCTGGGTAGACAGGACAACTGCATCAATACCAACCGGCTTGCCGTTGTCATAAATAAACGTTACCTGGCTTTTGGCATCCGGGCGAAGCCAATCCAGCTTGCCAGACTTACGCACTTCGGCCTGGCGTTGAACCAAACGGTGTGAATAGGTAATCGGCGCAGGCATTAATACGTCGGTTTCATCTGACGCATAACCAAACATCAAGCCCTGGTCACCGGCACCCTGTTCTTCCGGGCTGGCGCGATCCACACCCTGGTTGATGTCAGGAGACTGCTTACCAATGGCGTTTAATACGGCGCATGAGTCAGCATCGAAGCCCATGTCTGAATGGGTGTAACCAATGTCGCGTACGGTTTGACGGGTGAGTTCTTCAATGTCTACCCAGGCAGACGTGGTGATTTCACCGCCGACTAATACCATACCGGTTTTTACGTAGGTCTCACAGGCAACACGTGCCTTTGGGTCCTGCTCAAGGATCGCATCGAGGACCGCATCGGAAATTTGATCGGCAATTTTATCCGGGTGTCCTTCTGACACAGATTCGGATGTAAATAAACGCGCTGCCATGGTGTCTCCGTAATATTTTGAAAAACTGAATCTCTATATTGTAGCAAGCACAATAATAAATACCAGTCTTTACTTCTGGACGTCTAAAGGTCTATTTGTTACGTTAACTTGACACAAGGGATCAGTTCTTCGTTGCAAAAATTACGGAAATCCCACAACTAAGACAGAAAACACGTTGAACTGGATAAGTCACTGGGCGACAATACGTGCCCCAGTGTAAGACGTAATCGCTGTCGTCTCGTTTGCAACTTCGCCAAGAGCCGCAGCAACACTCATTATTTCAGGAGACAACATGCCTTCTCGTCGAGAACTCGCCAATGCCGTTCGGGCATTAAGTATGGATGCCGTCCAGCAAGCTAAATCTGGTCACCCTGGTGCGCCTATGGGCATGGCAGATATTGCCCAGGTGCTGTGGTGCGATCACCTACAACACAATCCGTCTAACCCGGAATGGGCGAACCGCGACCGCTTTGTGCTGTCGAATGGTCACGGCTCTATGTTGTTGTATTCACTGTTACACCTGACCGGTTACGACTTACCGATTAACGAATTAAAGCAATTCCGCCAATTGCACTCTAAAACACCTGGTCACCCAGAGTATGGCTATGCACCGGGTGTTGAAACCACCACAGGTCCATTGGGCCAGGGTATCACCAATGCCGTAGGTATGGCGCTGGCAGAAAAAGTGCTGGCGGCGCAGTTCAACCGCGACAACTTCCCGGTTGTTGATCATTACACCTATGCCTTTATGGGCGACGGCTGTTTAATGGAAGGTATCTCTCACGAAGCCTGTTCATTAGCCGGTACTTTAGGTCTGAACAAACTAATCGCGTTCTGGGATGACAACGGCATCTCAATCGACGGTGAAGTAGAAGGCTGGTTTACTGACAACACGCCTGCGCGTTTTGAGTCTTACGGCTGGAATGTCATTACTGGTATCGACGGCCACGATCCGGAAGCCATCAACGCAGCTATTGAAGCGGCGAAAGCACAAAGTGACAAACCTACCCTGATTTGTTGTAAAACCGTGATTGGTTTTGGTTCGCCAAACAAACAAGGTAAAGAAGACTGCCACGGTGCGCCGCTGGGCGATGACGAAATCGCACTGACCCGTGAAGCGCTGGGATGGTCTCACGCACCATTTGAAGTGCCTGCAGATATTTATGCTGGTTGGGATGGCAAAGCCAACGGTGGTGAAGCCGAGCAAGCGTGGAATGCGCTGTTCAATGATTACGCTGCAGCACACCCTGAATTGGCCGCTGAACTGAAGCGCCGTTTAGCCGGTGACCTGCCTGCCGATTTCGAAGCGAAAGCCGACGAATACATTGCGTCTTTGCAAGCAAACGCGCAAAACATTGCCAGCCGTAAAGCGTCACAAAACGCGCTGAATGCGTTTGGTCCGTTACTGCCTGAAATTCTGGGCGGCTCTGCTGACCTGGCAGGTTCAAACCTGACAATCTGGTCGGGCAGCAAAGGCGTAGAAAAAGACGACGCCAGCGGTAACTACGTCTACTACGGTGTGCGCGAATTTGGTATGTCTGCCATCATGAACGGTATTGCCCTGCACGGCGGTTTCAAAGCCTACGGCGCAACCTTCCTGATGTTCATGGAATATGCCCGTAACGCTGTACGCATGGCCGCACTAATGAAACAACCGGTTATCTTTGTGTACACTCATGACTCAATTGGTCTGGGCGAAGACGGCCCGACTCACCAACCGGTAGAGCAGGTAGTCGCGATGCGCGCTACACCAAACCTGGACAACTGGCGTCCGTGTGATCAGGTCGAATCTGCCGTAGCCTGGAAACAAGCTATTCTGCGCAACGACGGTCCAACGTCTTTGATCTTCAGCCGTCAGGGTCTGGCTCAACAAGCGCGTGACGCACAACAAGTTGCTGATATTGCTCGCGGTGGTTACGTACTGGTTGACTGTGAAGGTACGCCTGAGTTTATTCTGATTGCCACTGGTTCAGAAGTCCAACTGGCGGTTGATGCAGCGGCACAACTTACCGAACAGGGTAAAGCGGTCCGCGTAGTGTCTATGCCATCTACCGACGTATTCGAGCGTCAGGATGCAGACTATCGCGAAGCTGTACTGCCATCTGCCGTGGTTAAGCGCGTAGCAGTTGAAGCCCTGTCTAAAGAAAGCTGGTACAAGTACGTTGGCTTTAACGGTGCAATTATTGGCATGGACACCTTTGGTGAGTCTGCGCCAGCAGGTGACCTGTTCAAGCACTTCAATATTACTGTTGAGGCAGTGGTAGAGGCGGCGCTGGGGCTATAAACGCCCTGGCCAGCAGGCTAGTAAAAACATATGGTAAGAATAGCCATTAATGGCTTTGGCCGCATCGGCCGAAATGTACTGCGGGCACTCTATGAGAGTGGCCGCAACCAATCTATGCAAGTGGTTGCTATAAACGAACTGGCCGACCCGGCCGGTATGGCGCACTTGCTCAAATTCGACACGTCACATGGCCGCTTTGCCTGCCATGTGGAACGCGACGGTAACGACCTCATTGTTGCCGGCGACCGTATTCGTTTATGTCACCAGTCCGATATTCAGGGCTTGCCCTGGGAAGAGTTAGATGTAGATATTGTGCTGGAGTGTACAGGGCAGTATCAGGACCGCGCCAGCGGTTTACTGCACATTCAAAACGGCGCTAAAAAAGTTCTGTTTTCCCAGCCCGGTGCGCCCGACATGGATAACACCATTATTTTTGGCTGTAACGAGGACACCCTGCGCCCGGAGCATACCGTGGTGTCTAACGGCTCCTGTACCACTAACTGCATAGTGCCGGTGATTCAGGTACTCGACGAAGCCTTTGGCGTAGAAAGCGGCACCATCACCACTATTCATTCTTCTATGCATGATCAGCAGGTCATCGACGCATACCATCCGGATTTGCGCCGTACCCGCGCTGCCAGCCAGTCGATTATTCCGGTCGACACGCGACTGGCCCGGGGCATAGAGCGGATACTGCCGAAGTTTGCCGGTAAATTTGAAGCGATAGCCGTGCGCGTACCTACCATCAACGTTACCGCTATGGACTTAAGCGTAACGTTAGCCGCACAGGTTACGATTGAGCAGGTAAACGACGCGCTTCGCAATGCACGAAGCGGCAAGCTGGCCGGTATTCTGGATTACACCGAAGAACCCCTGGTGTCGGTGGATTTCAATCACGATCCGCATTCGTGTATTGTGGATGGTACGCAAACCCGCGTGAGTCACAAGCAGCTGGTGAAAACCCTGGTGTGGTGTGACAACGAATGGGGCTTTGCAAACCGTATGTTAGATACGGCACTGGCGATGTATCAGGTGGGCAGCCATTAATTAACGCATTTTAGGTTTTACTTTTAATTTAATAAGGAAGAGCAATGTCAATCCCAAGCATGTCAGATATTGATTTGTCAGGTAAGCGCGTATTGATCCGTCAGGATCTGAACGTTCCGGTAAAAGACGGCAAAGTCACCTCAGATGCACGTATCAAAGCGTCACTGCCTACCATTAAAGCCGCGCTCGACGCAGGCGCTGCAGTGATGGTGATGTCACACCTTGGACGCCCGACTGAAGGCGAGCCAGCGGATGAGTTTTCACTACAGCCTGTAGTGGACTACCTGAACGACGTGCTGGATACCGACGTAAAACTGGTAAATGACTACTTGGATGGCGTTGACGTTGCAGCCGGTGAGTGCGTAATTTTAGAGAACGTGCGCTTTAACAAAGGCGAAAAGAAAGACGACGAAACCCTGTCTAAGCAATACGCCGCGCTGTGCGATGTGTTTGTAATGGACGCATTTGGTACGGCTCACCGCGCCCAGGCATCGACTCACGGCGTTGCCAAATTTGCTCCTCAGGCAGTGGCTGGTCCATTGTTGGCCGGTGAACTGGCTGCACTGGCGAAAGCACTGGATAATCCGGCTCGCCCGATGGTCGCCATTGTGGGTGGCTCAAAAGTGTCTACCAAACTGACTGTGTTAAAATCATTAGCAGAGAAAGTAGACCAATTGATTGTGGGCGGCGGTATCGCCAATACCTTTATTGCGGCACAAGGCCACAATGTGGGTAAATCACTGGTTGAAATGGATCTGGTTGACGAAGCAAAACAACTGATCGCCCAGGCGCAGGCAAATGGCGGTGATATTCCGGTACCGACTGATGTAGTAACCGGTAAGGCTTTTGCTGAAGATACGCCAGCAGAACTGAAAAACGTTGCTGATGTTGCTGATGACGATATGATTTTTGATATCGGCCCGGACAGCTCAGCTGCGCTTGAAGACATTTTGAAGAACGCGGGCACCATTGTTTGGAATGGTCCGGTTGGTGTTTTTGAGTTCGATCAGTTCGCAGCTGGAACAAAAGCACTGTCAGAAGCCATTGCAGCGAGCAATGCGTTTTCAATTGCCGGCGGTGGTGATACGCTAGCGGCAGTGGATAAGTACAATATTGCTGACAAAGTGTCGTACATCTCAACCGGTGGTGGCGCTTTCTTAGAATTTTTAGAAGGGAAAACCCTGCCTGCCGTTGCGGTACTCGAAGAAAAAAATAAATAACAACAACGCAACGCAGCAGATCTTCCCCGCCGGGTACCTGTGACACATAAACACAGGGCCTGGCAGCCTGCTAACGGATCAGCAGGTCAAACGATTTTTCGTAACCCTACAGCCGTTTAATCGCGGTACATGAAAAAGAAAGGAGTGTTGCACATGGCATCACAGGCACAGCAAGCTATGCTTGATAAAATCCTCACTCAGGGAGGCTTTATTGCCGCACTGGACCAGAGCGGTGGAAGTACCCCAAAAGCCCTCAAACTTTACGGCATCGACGAGTCAGCTTACGCTAACGACGACGAAATGTTCGACATGGTTCACGCCATGCGTACCCGTATCATTACCTGTAATGCCTTTTCTGGCGAGCGCGTATTGGGCGCTATCTTGTTCGAAAATACCCTGGACCGTGACATTGAAGGTCTGTCTTCTGCAAATTTCCTGTGGCAAAAGAAGCGCGTTGTTCCGTTTCTGAAAGTCGACAAAGGATTAGAAGCCGAAGCCAATGGCGTTCAGTTAATGAAGCCAATGCCGGGTCTTGACGAACTGTTAGCAAAAGCCAACGCACAGGACGTATTTGGGACTAAAATGCGTTCAGTAGTAAAACTGGCTAATCACGAGGGCATTAAAGCCGTTGTTGAGCAGCAGTTTGAAGTGGGTAAGCAAATTCTGGCGGCAGGTCTGGTACCTATCATTGAGCCTGAAGTTGATATCAACAGCCCTGAAAAAGCGGAAGCAGAAGCCCTGCTGAAGCTGGAAATTCTGGCGCAATTGAACATGCTGGGCGATGAGAAAGTCATGCTTAAGCTGACTATCCCGGAGCAAGCCGATTTCTACAAAGAGTTGGTGGACCACCCGAAAGTGCTGAAAGTGGTAGCGCTGTCTGGCGGTTATAGCCGCGACGACGCCAATGCCAAACTGGCTGAAAACCACGGTATGATCGCGAGCTTCTCGCGTGCACTGACCGAAGGCGTATCGGCACAACAAAGCGACGCCGAGTTTGAAGCAACACTGGATACCGCTATTGAAGCCATTTATCAGGCTTCATTAACCTAATCCTGCCTCTCTGTGACGCCGGTTTCGTCGGCGTCACGATATCGCTACGCTATCCCCTTATTATCCTGCTGGTTATTTGTACTGCATTCGCGTATATTCCGTAATCGCTTTTAACAATACAATAACAAAGAAAGTAGGTTGTCACCGTGATGGATTATGATTATGTGGTAGCACAGACTTTGCTGCTGGGGATAGTTGCCCTGATTGGCGTGGTATTCACGTTCTCACTCCCCGTTCCAAACCATAAAACAAAAGCCAGTTCCGGTGTATTTGCCCGACTTTTTCTGGCTGCCTGCTGGCTCGTAGAAGTCTTTCAGACAGTGCGTTTCTCCGGTTACGAAGACATCGGTCGCATGGGGTTCTATGTGATGTCTCTCTCAGCGGCATACATGCTCATGATGACCATTGTTAAGCGCTACGGGCATTCATTAAATCGCCAACAAATAACGTTAGTGCTGCTGCATCTGGTGGGCGTGGCACTGTGTTCATTGCTGCTTCAGGCAGGTTACCTTCCTCAGTGGACTGCCAATACGGTTATATTGTTAAGCGTCGCGTTTCCGGTGTGGCAGGCTATCCGCCGGGTAAAATATTATCTGGCAACCAACAGCCTTGGCGACAAAGTGCTTTATGCCGTGTTGTCTACGGTGTTCTATACACTCCTCGCTATTTTGCCGATTTACCTTATTTTCTTCGACGCCAGTATTGTGCATCACCACAGTTTAACCTTCGCGATTTTACTGGTGTTTATGCTGGTGTTTATGTTGTCGTTTGCGGTGAGTGTGTTGCATTCGCTGGTTAATCGCTTGCATACACAAGTGCATACCGACCCACTCACCGGGGCCAAAAACCGCCATTTCTTCTACGAAATTGCGCCAAAACTGAGTGCACACGCGTTGCGGAATAACGAAATTTTGTCGGTGGTGGCCTGTGACATCGACCACTTTAAAGCTATTAATGACAAACACGGCCATGTAGTCGGCGACATCGCCTTAAAGCGTTTTTGTAAGATTATTCAGGACGAACTGCGGGCCGAAGATACATTGATCCGCATGGGCGGTGAAGAGTTTTTAGTGTTGAGTCCGCACTGCGACCGCAATCAGGCCACCGAACTGGCTGAACGGTTGCGTAAGGTTATCAGTGAAACCGAAATTGAAGCCAAAGGAGTAAACCTTATGCTCACGGCTTCATTTGGGGTGATTGAAATGACCCACAACAGCGAGTTCTTCAGCAGCGTAAAAGAAGCCGACCAGGCGCTATACAACGCCAAAGCCGCAGGCCGTAATCAGGTGATTACGGTTTAGGGCACGTCCGTCGTCCCGGAAAAGGCGAAGCGATTATCTCCATCCGTCGTCCCGAAATCGCCCCAGCGATATTCGGGATCCTAGGAAACATCCAGCGGTAGTTGTTTTTAGATCACGGCCTTTTTGAGTAGGTCCCGGGGCAAGCCAAGGTCCCGGAAACGCGAAGCGCTTATCCCCATCCGTCGTCCCGAAGATCCTGGGTCGAGCCCGGGATGACACTTATCCGGGATCTTGGAAACATCCAGCGGTGGTTGTTTTTAGATCGCGGCCTTTTTGAGTAGGTCCCGGGGCAAGCCAAGGTCCTGGGGCAAGCCCGGGATGACGGGGAAAGGATGTATCCACTCAGACGTCGTCCTGTAAACGCGAAGCGCTTGTCCCCATCCGTCGTCCCGAAATCGCTCCAGCGATATTCCCATCCGTCGTCCCGAAGATCCCGGGTCGAGCCCGGGATGACACTTATCCGGGATCTTGGAAACATCCAGCGGTGGTT
>NZ_CFIDRX010000090.1:0-6444 GCF_984433645.1 Marisediminitalea sp. | reverse complement strand
CGTCGTCCCGAAATCGCTCCAGCGATATTCCCATCCGTCGTCCCGAAGATCCCGGAACAAGTCCGGGATGACATTATCTTAGGAAACGTCCAGCTCAATACCCACAGCTGACTGATAGCCTTTTTCGCGTTCCAGGTCGGCCGTCATGATGGGTTTTGACGGCAGCCATTCTGCTGGAAAGGTCACACTGAGTTTGTCTTTTTCGACGTCAACTTCAAACTCAGGCAAGAATGATTCCTGGCGTTTTATGTTTAACAGCACGCCCAGTCGCAGCATCACAATCAAACGGTACACGTCTTCTTTGTCGTATTGGGTAAACGACGGAATATCGGCAATGCGTATTTTCTTGCGATGGAAACGCACCAGGGTGGCTAATAATTCCTGTTGAGCCTGATTAAACCCGGGCATATCTACATTTTGAAGGATATAGGCTGAATGGCGCTGTACGCCGCGGGTGTTAATTTGAAAGCCGACTTCATGTAACAACGCCGCCCAGCCTAAAATAGCGCGATAGTCAGGGTGACGCAGCTTCCACGCCTTCTGACAATGGTTAAACAGGGTCAGAGTGGTGTTGAGTACCAGGTTTGCCTGATCGATGTCGACATCGTAACGGGTCGCAAGGCTGCTGGCGGTGCGACTGCGAATATCGCTGTTGTGCAGTTCATCTTCCATCTGATACAGCACGCCTTCCCGCAAAGCGGCAGGGGAGTATTCCAACGCTTCAATCTTGAGCGCCTTGAATAAGCCAATCAGTACGCACAAACCGGCGGGAATGACCGGGCGTCGGTCCTCGGTCATTTCCGGGAAATTGAGCTTGTCGATATGGCCAGCTTCAATGAATTGTTTCATTAGCGACTTTAACGCCTTCAGCGTTACCGGCACATCATGCTCGCCTTCTTTCTGAGTCTGCTGAACCAGATTGTAAATGGCCTTAATGGTACCGGAAGTGCCGATACAGCGCTGCCAGCCTAACCGGCGGTAGCGCTCCTCAATAGGTTCCATTTCTTGCTCGGCAGCGGTGATGGCTTTGTCAAACGCTTTGGCTTTCAGTTCGCCATTAGCAAAAAAGCGTTGGGTGTAGCTAACGCAACCCATTTGTAAACTGCGCAGCAGTAAAGGCGATAAGCCTTCACCAATAATGAATTCAGTAGAGCCGCCGCCGATGTCAACTACCAGACGTTTACCCGCGTCGTGATTGGTATGCGCTACCCCAGAGTAAATAAGACGGGCTTCTTCCGTACCGGAAATCACTTCAATGGGGTAGGGCAGCACTTGCAGTGCTTCTTCAATAAACTCTTTGGCATTCACCGCCCGGCGAAGAGTGTGGGTCGCTACAATGCGAACCGAGTCAGGTTCAAACCCTTTTAACGAATCAGCAATGATTTTTAAGGTATCCAGCCCGCGCTGCTTGGCTTCGCCTTGCAGCACGTTGTCTTCGTTTAACCCTTCCGCCAGTCTGACTTTTTGTTTCACTCGGTGAAGGATTTGCACTGAGCCTGCAACGATGCGGGCAACCACCAGGTGAAAACTGTTTGAGCCAATATCAAGCGCGGCCACTTTACTGGCTTCACGACTTTCTACGCTGGCAAATGACGAAGGGTCTGGACTCATTTCTTCTCTTCTAGCTGTTTAAGGTAGTCATAAATCTCTTCCTGAGAGCGCAGCTTTTTGCGATTTCCACGTCTAACATACTGGTTAACTTGTTCCTTGTCGATCTCTCTGGCTTTCATGGTATCGCGGAACTGAATTTCCATAATATCCACAATGCGTTGCTGGAGCGCATCGTCATAAACCGGTGCACCCACCTCGATACGGTTGTCCATGTTACGCATCATCCAGTCAGCCGACGAGATGTACACTTTGCGGTTGCCGCCGCCATTGAAAATCATCACCCGGGGGTGTTCCAGGAAGCGGTCTACTACCGAAATGATTTTGATGTTTTCACTCAGACCTTTAATGCCCGGACGCAAGCTACACATACCGCGTACGATACCGCGGATTTTCACGCCTGCCTGGCTCGCGCGGTACAGATCGTCAATCAGTTCGTTGTCGACCAGATTGTTGATCTTAAACGTAATGCCGGCTTTGTGGCCTTCTTTCAGGTATTGGATTTCCTGACGGATCAACGACTGAATTTTGGTACGGGCGTTCAGCGGTGATATTTGCAGATGCTGGAACTTGTAGCGGCGGTACGGGTTCGAAATTAAGTCGAACACAGCGTTGCCTTCCTCGGCCAGCTCCTGGTTTTTGGTAAACAAGCTGAAATCGGTATAGATTTTCGCGGTTTTCTCGTTGAAGTTACCGGTGCCGAAGTGCGCGTAATGCATAAGTTTGCCGCGCTCTTCACGCGACACAATACACAGCTTGGAGTGAATTTTTAACGACGGCACACCCAGTACCACGCGAATGCCTGCGTCGGTCATACGCTTCGACCATTCAATGTTGGCTTCTTCGTCAAAACGGGCGCGCAGCTCAACGATTACCGTGACTTTCTTGCCGTTATCTACTGCGTCAATTAACGAGCTGATAATACGAGAATGGCTGGCTACCCGGTAAATGTTAATCCGAATCGACTTCACATTAGGGTCAAACGCGGCCTGACGCACAAACTCGGTAAAGTGCAGGAAGCGGTGATACGGATAGTACAGCAATATGTCGTGGTCGCTGATGGCGTCGAATACCGTGTTGTAGGCCGAGAAGTCTTTCGTGTCGATGGCCGGTAACGGCGGGTGTTCAAGGTATTCACGACCCGGGTTAGGGAAGCCAATAAAGTCTTTAAAGTTACGGTAGTGACCGGCAGAATGCAGGGTATCGAGCTTGGTGACTTTTAAACGCTTTTGTAAGTCCTCTACCATGTCTTCTGGCATGTCCTGATCGTGGATCACCCGAACGGGCTCGGCAATCAGGCGCTGCTTCATACTCTCAGACATTTTCTCCACGTAGCTTTCGTCGATTTCGTCGTTAATGGAGTATTCTGCGTCGCGGGTCATTTTAAATGAGTAGGACTCCAGCGTGTCGAATTTCACGAAACCACGGAAGATATCTTCCATGGAGAGCTGGATCATATCGTCGAGCAAAATGATGTGCTTGTTCTTGCGGCTGCGCTGAGGCGGTATTAAGAAGAAACGTGGCACTTCGCCCGTTGGCACCTGTACAGCCGCGAATCTTGGACTACGTCCTTCGCGACGCAGAGCCACATACAGATACACGGCATTGCCGTTCAGTCGGCTGAGCAGGTCCGTTTTCTTATCAATCAGAATAGGCGCGATGTGTCGAAGGACTTTGTTTATAAAGTAATTCCTTACCCATTCGCGTTGATAGTCTGTCAGCTCGTGCTTTTGCAGGATGTAAATATTGTAGCGAGCCAGCGCTTTCACCACATCTTTGTGGATAGTGTCGAACTTCTTCGACAACGCCATCACCTTCTGCTGGATTTGTTCCAGTAGTTTACGCTGGTGCTGGGCTTCCAGTTCGTTGCCGTCATTCTGGGCAATAATGATTTGCCGTTTTACGTCAGAAACCCGTACCCGAAAGAATTCGTCCAGGTTGTTTGAATAGATGCCCAAAAAGCGAATGCGCTCAACGGCGGGGTTATTCTTGTCGGCGGCTTCCTGCAATACGCGTTCGTTAAACGCCAGCCAGCTCAGTTCTTTGGGATAATAAAGATCAGTCGATTCCATAATTACATCAATTATTCAGCGATCAAAACGCGTTAACATGCCAGCGAAGTGTGACAGCATGTTGACGGCGCAAACAAATTTTTGCGGCCAGTGTTTGGCTGGCAATGGCCGCGGGTAACAAGCCCTACGACAGGGTTGTGGTAATGTCTACAACCAGGTCGTTGGCAACGGCTTCCAGCGCTTCCTGCAAATCGTCGCGATCCAGGTCGGCCGACACGCCAACGCGCAGCTGTGCTTTAAACATCTGACTGCCCCAGTTAGGCGCGCTTTCGCAGGTCGACGCAAAGTGCAAAATGTTGAGATTAAAGCCATGCAGTACATTGGTAAGCTCCTGCACGATGCCGGCGCGGTCATTACCCATCACCTCAATGCGCAGCATTTCGTCGGGCTGTTCCAGCGTATCGGTAACCGATTGCGACTGCACTTGTAATCCGTCCAGCGTGTTCAGCGCGTCAATGAGCGCCTGATGTTGTTCGGCCGGCACCAGTACTTCCACAAAACCCGCAAATTGTCCGGCCATATGAGCAAAGCTACTGCCTTGCCAGTTGCCACCGAACTGATACACCTTTTTCGCCACCGCATCGACTAAACCGGGGCGATCTTTACCTATTACAGTGATGATGACAGGCTTCATGCATTCACTCCTGTGAGTTGTTCTGCGTCGTCGAAAAAAAGCGCGACGAAGTCAGGTATTTATAAGTTTCTCTTGATCTTAAAATATCACAACTTACACTGCTGAGCAGTGCAATTTAAGCCAAATCATGACTCTGGATAATGAATGTAGCAGCTGAGCAGGGATCTGTACTGAAAAAACGTCGCCGCCGGGACACTGCTGCGCGCGTCATTATCAGTGGTTTTGGCGGAATCGTGCTGCTGACCATGGTTATTCTTATATGGCATTTGTTCTCGCAAGCGGCCAGCATTGCGATGTCGCCCGACGCTGACATTCAGACCGAAATCCCGGTGTTACCGTCTGGTCGCTACTTATATGTCGGTGATATGGACAGTGGTCAGGCCGCTATTATTGATGGACCCGGATGCCGTTTGACTCTGGCCAGGCTCGAAGCCGATACCCTGACTGCCCGCCAATCCATTCGCCGTCCTTGTAGCCACACACTTACCACCTTGCAAGTGCAGGGACAGCCCTATGCGGTGGATATTTCTACCAGCGGGCAAGTGCGATTATTACCCGTGCCAACGGTCGGCACAGCTCAGACCCTGGGGTCGTTCGGTACGCCTCTGGCCAGCGAGCTTTCATTTGCGATCCCCGAAGCGGTGTGGGCCGAACACACAGACTGGACGCTCGGCGTTGGTGAACAATGGCTGATCATGGTGGTGAATACCGCACAGTCGCAATTAATTCAGTGGGTGAATCGTCAGGACCCGGCGAATATCATGCGCCATACCTTGCCTTCATCACACCCCGTTGTGTTGCTGCCCGACAGCAAACAAGTGTTGCAGATACGCGATCGAGAACTGCGCTTTTACAATGAAAAACATCAGCAGATAAACCAGATTTCCCTCACCAAAGCAGTCGATAAAGTGTTTACCTTTGTGAAAAACCGCTCGCTGTTTGTTACCCACCCCGACAGCACGGTGAGTCGCTACACGGTGTTTAACGACAAAGGCACGCTGCGCTATCAGCGCACTTACGTACTTGCGTTGCGCAAGCAGGAACAACCTGTGGCCATTTACCCGCATGCCAGTGTGAATGGCCTGGCCATGGTGACCAATCAACAACAGCTACTGCTTATTAATCGGGTAACTGGCGAAATTGTAGAGCGACGCGGGTTGCCAATTCAGCCAACAGGCGTGAGCTGGTTCGATAACCGGGCTTATGTGTTTTCCGATGCAGTCATGATCAAACTTCGCATTCAACACCTTGCCGGACTCAGTACCGCAGACAGCTTACTGACGCCGCAGATCTACGAGGGGTACAAAGAGGCAGATCAGCTTTGGCAAACCACCAGTGCAACGGATTATCAGGAAACCAAAATGAACCTGGTACCGCTGCTAATTGGTAGCTTTAAGGCGTCGGGGCTGGCGTTGTTGATTGCCATACCGCTCGCACTGGGCGCGGCGGTGTATACCGCGTATTTTGCTCGCCCTAAAGTGCGCGACAATATGAAGCCGGCGATTGAAATGCTCGAAGCCATTCCGTCGGTGCTCATTGGTTTTATAGCTGCCATTTGGCTGGCGCCTCTGGCTGAACGTTTTTTATTTTCGTTCGCGGTATTCTTATTTACCGTGCCGTTTAGCCTGTTGTTGATTGCGTTTGTGCAGCACAAGGTAGCGCGCAATTTGCCGTCAGAAGTTCGCAACGTGGCAGAACTGGTGCTGCCGGTGTTAGGGATTGTCGGACTCGGTTACATCAGCATCGAATGGGCGCCGCAGTTGTTGTTCTACCTGCTGGAAGTCAATGACTTTGATTTCATTACCGACGCCACCGGTGTGCCGGTAGGTAAAACCACTATTCTGGTCGCCATTGCATTGGGATTTGCTATTTCTCCCAGTATTTATTCGCTGGCCGAAGACGCCATTAGCGGTGTACCCGCCAGCCTGCGACAAGCCTCTTATGCGCTGGGCGCGACACGTCTTCAAACCTTACGCCGGGTGGTGTTGCGCGTGGCGTTTCCGGGCATCATGGCGGCAATCATGCTGGGGTTCGGACGCGCCTTTGGCGAAACCATGATTGTATTAATGGTAACGGGCAACACGCCCATTGCCGATTGGGACTTGTTTGCCGGTTTGCGTGCGCTTACCG
>NZ_CFIDRX010000089.1:0-17143 GCF_984433645.1 Marisediminitalea sp. | reverse complement strand
ATCCAATCACGAATTCTCAAATGCCATGGAAGAAATGGAAGTACAGCTTAAGAAATACCGGGACTTATACCCGTGTGTGGACTATTTCTGTAAGGTTTTCCTGGAGGATGCTAAAGGTACGCTGGATGAACAAACCAAGGATTTGGATTGGGTAGAGCACGCTAATCAGGCAAATCTGAAGGGGTAATACTTTCTAAGCGGTAAGCGAAAAGAGTGCGCTAATTTTCCCACCCTGCAAGTCGTTCCCGGTACGCGTGGAGGGTGGGTTCGTTGGTAGCAAGTGTTTATCGGGATACCCACACAGCGCCATCTGGCGCAGTGTTACCTATTCCGCCCTGGATAACAAGCGTAAAGAAGCGGGTTGGCAATTGAGTCGACTCAGTTTGCTTGTCCTGACTTGCCGGCTCTGTTTCGATGGCGTCAGTATTGCATTCACCAGCATTGCAGGGTTGTTCAGGCAGTTTTTCAGTCATGGCTTGTTCAACCGCCGAGAAATCTTCTGGTGGTACAGGTGCACTTGCCTGACGCTCAGGCAAACTATCGGCAGTGCCAGACACTACCCGATACCAGTCAAACCCCTGTGATTTTGCCAGCGACTTGGCGCGAGTATGCGCATAGGATTCTATTTGATCAAAGTTGGTGTGCTCGTTGGCAGCATACAATATGCGGAATGTTGACTCATTCATTTGTTGAGTGCTGTAACCAAATGGCTGTGATGGACCTGACGCCTGATAAGGCGTCATAGAGTGACTTGCGCAGCCCGACAACATACAGAGTGTTAGCATTGCGATAAACATAACGCGGTTCATGCAAGTGGACGTAAACATGCGGTGTAACACAGTAATATCCATAACGGCTTCCTTTTCTTATTTGCATAATGGTTTGTCCATGTGAAATGCAAACAGTGTGCCTTGGTTTTTATTAATAATTACAATGTGTTATTAGGTTTCACTTGTCTCGGGTAGTCCAAATCTTCCCAGCGGCTGCAATTTTTACAGATACGTTGTCATTTATTGCGAATTGGGATATCGAGCTGTGACAGATCGTCACGGCTGACCGGCTTTAATAAGGACTGTAAAACGGGCAGGTCTGCTACCGCTTCAGGGTCTGTTTCTGCACCGCTGATAATGGTAAATGTCAGTCCGTCTGACAATTTTAGTAAGGCTTTTATCAGGTCATAGCCATTGGCGTCGGGTAAGTGCAAATCCACCATTACGTGATCGAACGTGTCTGGTGATGCTTCTATCAGACTGATGGCCTGCTTGGCGCTGTGCGCGGTAGTGGTGTTGTAACCCAATGCCGTCAATAACATGGTCATTAGGTCAGCCACGTCTTCATCATCTTCAACGACGACCAGGGAGGGTGTTGAATCTTTCTTCGGTGTTAGTGCCTGTTGCCTTGGGGTGGTGTGCAAATACTGACTTAGGATTTCACTTAACGCTTCGCGATCAATAGGTTTGGCGATTACATTGTCGAAACCCTGTTCTAATAGTGACTCTCTTAATCCCTTTCTGCTGGCCGCCGTTACCGCAACCACCGGGATAAATATGTCTGCACGACGCAACGCCTTCAGACAGTCGATACCATTCATTACCGGCATGTGAATGTCCATGAGTACCAGGTCGAAAGCGCGTTTAGCGGCATGACTCTCTTGAATTTTCTCGAGTGCCTCCATGCCATTTTTCGCATAATGCACATTGGCCTGCGTGGTGCCAACCAAACTACCGGTCAGCCGCCTGATGTCACGAAGGTCGTCGACGATTAATACATTGCCGTATAAGTCTTTATTAATGCTTGCCGGTGTAATGCGTTGTGGCGCTTCCAGATCGAGTGCCACCCAATGTGACATGTCGTCGCACTGCAGCGGAATAGTAAAGTGGAACTGGCTTCCCTGACCAAGGGTCGATTCGACACAGATCTCCCCCCCCATACGATTAACTAACTCTCGGGTGATCGCCAGCCCAAGACCAGCGCCACCGTGATTAGCATGGATGAGATCCTCGATTTGTTCGAAGGGTTGGAAGATTTTATCCAATTTGTCGGCTGGCATACCAATGCCGGTGTCTTCTACGCTGAATAGTAATTGCTTGTCGGTAGCGTCTGCTTTAACCCGAATAGTGACCTGGCCGCCCGGGGTAAACTTGATCGCATTGTTGACCAGGTTAATTAAAACCTGACGCAGACGGGTGGCATCAATAGTAATTTCTTCCGGGATTTCACTGTCGGCAACCACGGTCAGCACCAGCCCTTTTTCACTGGCCTGCATAACCATCAAACTGTACAGGTCGGTTAAAAAGCTGGCGAGGTGCAGCGGCGTCGGACTGAGCTCCAGCTTATTCGCCATAATGCGAGACATATCAAGCAGGTCGTTCAGCAGGCTTAACAGGTGTTTACTGTTGTTTAAGATGGTCGATAGTTCTTGCTGGATGCGCTCGTTGTGATGATCATCCAGCAACAGTTCGGTATAACCTAAAATCGAAGCCAGCGGCGTGCGTAACTCATGGCCAAGGTGAGCCAGAAACTTATCCTTTGCTTTGTTTTGCTGTTCAATGCGATTGCGTTCCATGCGCTCTGTTTCTATTTCCCTTCGCACCAGAGCATAGCGAATAGTTCGCATGAAACGCGGGGTTTCTATTTCTGATTTGGTAAGAAAGTCTTCGGCCCCGGCGCGCATCACCAAATCATCCACCACGCTGTCGGCCTGTCCGGTTAGCACTACCACAGGAATAGACACCGCTAAGGCTTTTAATTTAGCCAATACGTCGATGGCATTTTCTCTACCCAGACGGTAATCCAACAGGCACAAATCAAACGACTGGGCTTTGAGGTATTCAATCGCCTGATCGCCATTTTGTGCCCAGCTAATTGAAAACTTAGGCGACTCACATTGTGCCAGTGAGTCGGCGGTCAGAAAGTAATCATCCTCGTCATCTTCAATAAGCAGTAACTGGACCTGATCCGTCATGGGGCTAAACTCAGTCGTTATGTGGGAGTTCGACAATTTCTATCCAATAGCGTCCGAGGGATTTCATGAGTTCGACTAATCCTTCGAAGTTCACTGGTTTGGTTATGTACGAGGCGGCGCCGAGATCGTAGCCTCGTAACATATCTTCTTCCTCTTTAGAGGTGGTGAGAATGACCACGGGAATACCGCGAAGTGACGGGTCGGCTTTGATTTCTTGCAGCGCTTCGCGGCCGTCCATACGAGGCATGTTCAAATCAAGTAAAATAAGGCTTGGACGAGGGGAGGTTGCCGGGTCGCTGAATCGACCTTCCCGACGCAGATAGGCAAGCAGTTCTACGCCGTCTTCGACGCATTGCAGATTATTTAAAACGCGACCTTCCGTAAGGGCGTCCAGCGTAAGTAAGCGATCGTCCTCGTCGTCGTCTGCCATTAATATGGTAATGGGTAACCGGCTATTCGGCATCCTGAATGACTCCCTGTTGTCTTACATTGTCAAATGGCTGCCCGTTTAATGGCAGGTAAAAGTCGAACCGCGCGCCGTTACCCGGCTCGCTGTGGGCAGAAATAACGCCATTGTGGCGTTCAACAATTCGGCGGCATACTGCCAGGCCAATACCGGTGCCTTTATATTCTGAGCGACCATGTAATCGTTGAAACGGCGCAAAGATTTTTTCGGCGAAGGTTTGGTCAAATCCAATACCGTTGTCTTGCAGCGTGAGCTTTACCCAGTCTAATCCCGGCAGTAGGTTTTGTTTTTTTGCCTCAGTGTTGTCTACCCTAACACATCGCAGCGAGATATGTGGGGTAATATCAGGTAGCCGGAATTTTAGCGCGTTAGAAAACAGATTAAGGAACAATTGATTCATCTGTGATGGATCGGCTCTCATCACGGGAAGGGTGTCTACCGTAATTTTTGCGTGGGTTTCCTCGATGGGGATTTCTAAATCGTCTAGCACGGCCGACACTACCTCATTGAGGTCAGTATCAGCAAAATCCTTGCCCCGTGTTGTGACGCGCGAGAAAGCCAACAAATCGCTGATCAACATCGACATGCGTTCGGCCGCATTGAGCATTCTGGCTAGAAAATCCTGTCCACGTCCATCGAGCACATCCTGATACCCTGTACTTAGCCGGTTGCCGAATGCACGTATTTTCCGCAATGGCTCCTGAAGATCATGAGAGGCGACAAAAGCAAAATCTTCCAGTTCGCGGTTACTGCGGGCGAGCTCTTCTGAGTATACTTTAAGTTCAACAGTACGTTCTTCGACGCGCGATTCAAGCACCATGTTATGGTGTTCAAGTTCCCGACGATGGTTGATGGTCTCCCGGATATTAAGACGAAGCAGGAAGAACATACCAATGATCAATAAGCCGGTTGTTGCGGCGGAAATAATAAGGTTATTTACCGAATCGGTCCGCAGTTTCACCAGCGCAGCGACGTGTTGTGATTGCAGGCGCCTTTCTTCTTCGGCAATGTCATTAAACAGGGTTTCAAACTGGTCATACAGATCCAAACCAATTTGTGAATTGAAAATCGCAAGGGCTTTGCGATGTTTGTCTTCCCGTGCCAGCTCAACAGTTTTAATCAGTTCGTTGAGTTTTTGTTTCGCCAGATAAATAAGCTGCTCGATACGCTCGCTCTGTTCATCGTAATCCGACTTAATGGCGTTCTCTTCGACCTGATCAATGAGCTGGTTTACTTCATTGAGGGTTTTTTCATAGTCTTCCAGATAAGCCGGATCGTCAGATAATAAAAAGCCGCGCTGACCAGACTCCGTGCGCAATACAGCAACGTGTAATGCGTTGATCGAATCAATGACTTTATTGGTCGTGAAAATACGGCCTTCCACGGCTGCCAATTCGTTTAACGTGTGAATGGTGTATACCGAGTTAGCGGCGATGACCACGACTATCAAGGCAATCATTAAAATCCAGGCAGAGGCCGTGCGGATAAACTGCGTCATTCGGATTTGGCCTTACTGTCGGGTCTGAATTTATCTACCAGTGCTGCCAGACTTTCACTGCACGACTTGCATTCTGCTATGACCTTATCGAGTGCCTGGAGCGCTTTTTCCGGCGGGATGTCACCCTGCAATGCCATTTTTATTAACTCCGCCTGCATGGTAATCCGATTTAGTGGCCGACGCGCGTCGTGCACGTCGACCTGCAATTGCTCAAACTGCTGCTCATTCATTGCTATTGCGTTCCTTGCTGAAGTTAATCGTTATCGTTCAGGTCACCGTAGGCGTGTAAACGGTTGTACAAGGTTTTTGTACTGATCCCCAACATTTCGGCTGCGGTCGTTTTATTGCCGTCAACTTTTTCAAGTGTGGCGTAAATCAGTTCTTTCTCGACCTCTTCAATAGTGCGGCCTGCTTTCAAACCACTCGATAAGTTTTGCTTCTTGGCAAACGGAGATTCGATGGTTTTAGGCAGTTCCAGCTCTGCACTTTCCGGATCACTCATTATGGCTGCGCGATGCACAAAGTGTCGTAGTTCCCGCACATTTCCCGGCCAGTCGTAGGCAGTTAATTGCTCAAGCTGGGTTGATTGCCATTGATACTGGGTACCGTTTTCTTCGTTCAGTTGCTGAATAAAGTACTCCGCCAGCATGGGAATGTCCTCTTTGCGCTCTCGCAAAGGAGGGATCGTAATAGGGAATACCGCCAACCGAAAATAAATGTCTTCCCGCAGCACTTTGCTTTCAGCAATTTCTTCCATTGTCCGGTTGGTGGCCGACACAACCCGACAATTGACAGGAATGGCTTTGGTGCCACCAACCCGAATCACTACTTTATTTTCAAGTACACGCAACAGGTTGGGTTGCATGTCGATAGGCATTTCGGTTATTTCGTCTAAGAATAGGGTGCCGTTTTCGGCTTGTTCGAACACCCCTTCTTTTTTACCTACTGCACCAGTGAAAGCGCCTTTTTCGTGCCCGAACAGCTCGCTGCCTATCAGTTCTTTCGAAAATGCACCACAGTTGGTTGCCACATAAGGGCCTTCACTTTCTGACGCCTGATGAATGGCTGCCGCGACAACTTCTTTACCTACGCCGCTTTCGCCTAGCAGCATAACATTTGCTTGTGTTTTACTGACCCGGCCAACCAGTTTGTAAAGCTCTTGCATACACGCAGATTCGCCAATTAAATGGCCGAAATGCTTGGTGAAAGCCGGTTTCTTGCGCGCGCTGGTCGAAGCGGATTTGCTCTTTCTGCTAAGCGCCTGCTCAATGTCCTCACGCTGAATGGGCTTAACCAGGTAATCGACTTTCGGGCCGCACAAATCCTTAATAATTCCTTTCACAGAAGGGTGGCCTGTAATCAGGGTGACATGCGTTGAGGCATTTTCGGGTAGGGACTCCAGCAGGTGTAACCCGGAGCCGTCCGGTAACATGAAATCCAGTAAAATGTGGTCGAAGGTTTCTTTGCTGAGCCAGTCCTTTGCTTCTTCAAGGTTTGTTGCGGTCAGTACTTCGTGACCTAAAAATTCGATAATGGTGCAGGCTACATCCAGAAATTCGGTGTCGTCATCAACAAGCAATACTGTAAGCACGGTAGCATCCCTTCAAGTTAAATTTATAGCGATAAGATAAATACGCCGTGATTAGTTTTTGAGATCAAATGATTTGCACATTATTTTGTCTCGTTAACCTGACAATCGCAACGGGCTGTTTATGATTGGAGTAAATCGGACTATTCGGCGATGGATTCCACTGAGGGCAGTGACATGGTCTGATAACGCAACTCCCCCAGAAAGGCTCTGGCTGCCGGACCCAGTCGGTCTCCGTCGGCGAAACATAAAAACAGCAGCGCTTTTCTCAGGCCTCCTTGCTCTAAAGGCAGTGGTTTCAGTACGCCGGTTTCTAATTCATTGCGAATAATCGCCAGCGGTAGCCAGGCAAATCCGAGTCCCTGGCGGATGATATCAATGGAGGTTCTTACATGGCTCACTGTCCAGCGCTGGTCTGCACCCAGCCAGCCTGACTCCGCCTTGCGCTCCGTAGAGGAATCCCTGACTACAATCTGACGGTGACCTTTCAGATCTTCCAGCGTCAGGACGCGGTTGAGGGCATGTAAAGGATGAGAGGGGTGAGCAACGGCAATGAAGTCGATTTCACATAAATCTTCGCTGAAGCCACTGTTTAGCGGAAATGGCGAGATACCTAAATCTACCTCACCTTCTTTTAACAGCGTGTTCGCACCATTGAGCACCGTCTCCATCAATTCGATGCGCAGCAGCGGATAATCCTGTGAGACTTTGTTAAGTGCCTTATAAAGCATTTCAGGCGGAAAAATAATGTCTACTGCAATACGCAGATAGGTTTCAACCCCCGACTTAAGGCTGTTGGCGACAGATTCAACCTTGTGGGCTTCGTCGAGCAAATAGCAGGCCCGGCGATACATCAGCTCCCCAGCTTCGGTTAATGTTACCCGACGCCCTTCGTTGAAGAACAGCGTCAGGCCAAGCGCCGACTCGAGCTTTTGGACCGCATGGTGAATACTGGATTGGCTTTTGTGCACCTGTTCTGCTGCCTGATTAAAGCCGCCAGCTTCCACCACTGCTTTAAACATTCTCCATTGTTCGAGTGTCGCTTTTAAATTCAAATGCTGCTCTCCCGTTTAAGTTCAATCAAACGCTTTTTGGATTGTTGGAACATCGCAGGTAACAACGGAAACGTGTTGATAACCCATTTTAGACAATTGTTCGGCCGACAACATAGCGCGAGCGCCTGATGCACAGTGCAGGTATATGGGGGTACCTGGATCCTTAACCAATTCCAGCATTTTCATTTCGAGTACACCTCTTGGAATATTGATCGCCCCCTTAGCAGGACTGGTAGCATGCTCGGCGGGTTCTCTTACGTCAATAACGAAACCGTCGTGTTGTGCTTTTTCTGCGGCAGCCTGTGCCGCTGATATTCTTCGCGGTTGTGGTTGAATGGATGCAAGGCGTTCTGCAATGGTGAGTAACATGTTCTTCTCCTGATAGTTCTTGAGGGCATGTTTAATTCTGCCACATTTAAAATAACACTCGGAAGCCGGTGTGTATTTGATACAGCGCAGTTTTGAATAGGGAATACCGTTAAACACTGTGTATTTGCTACACTATAGCGTATAGCAATAGGGCGCGCATTAGTTGAAGGAAACGCTGTGCAGAGGGACTAAAGGCCATTATTTCTCATTAACCTGAACAAATGGTTAAGCAAGATTTGAGTAATAATCCTTGCGAATTCAATCGCTTTCGCGTTCAATACAGAAATAGCAAGTTGTTAACCACATGTAAGGTGTTAGCTATGGATCCGTCCCAAATGCTCAGCAGAGCTGAAGATGCAGAGCAGTTTTTAAAACAATTGTCGAATAAGACCCGGCTGATGGTGTTGTGCTCGTTGATCGAGGGTGAGCGCTCAGTCACCGAATTACTGAGTAATGTGCCTGTTACACAACCGGTTCTTTCACAGCATCTGGCATTACTCAGGGAAGCCAATCTGGTGGCTACACGGCGAGCAGGGCAAACAATCTTTTACCGGTTAGCCGACGAACGAATAAAACAGCAAATGGCTTTGCTGTATCAATTTTTCTGCGCGTGATCACAACCGCGTAAAGTACGCGGTTGAACCAACCAACAGCGAAAACAAAAAGAGACGGCAAGCCGTCTCTTATGCTACGTCGAACTCGTCGTCGCTGTAATCGTCATCATAATCTGACTGGTTACTCGCGGTGCTGTGCAATGTGTAAAACTGTTTGCGGCCTCTGGCGAGTTTAATGTACTTCAACCAGGCTTTTTCCAGCGAATTCTCAGCGGCTTCTTCACCTTTGAGCATAGCGACAAAGTGAGTCTCGTCGGCTGTTTCGGGTGTTAACTCACCTGATTCAAGACCTGCCAGGGTTTTACCATACTGGCTTAAAAGATTGGCTTCAGTAATACTGAAATCCCCGGATTTTTTAAAACCGTACGGAAAATGCTGACGGTCGATAAAAGGCTTCTGTGGTACACGTATATCTGGCGTCTTCATGGTGCGTTATCTCTTGGCTAAGGATATTTGCTCGCACTTTTAAGTGAAAATTTCCAAAATGAAAAACAAAAAATTTTTCTCTTTACCAGAAAAAAAATTGTTTTACATATAGCCAGCGTCAAATGACGGCTTATTCAAACAAAGCGAGTACATAAAGGCATCGCCGGAGCCCGCTGAATTCAGTAGCTAACCTCTTTTTTGGCACAAAAGAAGCGCAGTTTGGTGTGTTGTTTGCTTAAAAAATAGCCAGAAATAACATTTGTCGTGACGATAAAAACTATTCATTTCCGTTTTTGTATCACAGAGGAATAATGAAGATGTTAGACCCCAGTTATCATTAGAGAAGAACATGAGTAAAGACTATCGTTACCAACGGGAAGAATGGGATTCGGTAGAAGATGAAGAATCTGCCGAACATCGTAAAAGTCACAAGCGTGCACAGGCTATGAAAAACAAAAAGCGTGAAACGCAGCGTCGTGAAAAGGAACGCAGGTCCCATTACGAGCCCAATTGATGGAATGATAAGCACCTGTCCCGGTTTCGGGGCAGGTGCAGTCTGTTTTTAATTTACTTTGTCATAAACTTATGCCAGCGTATGCGTATCGGCGAGAATTACCTATACGTATAAACAATGGATATCCGCTTTTTAACTACTTTTATTGAAGTCGTCAAAACCCGTCATTTTGGTAAGGCTGCAGAAAACCTTTATTTAACGCAATCTGCGGTAAGCGCCAGAATCAAGCAACTCGAAGAGTACTTTCATACCACGCTGTTTATTCGGCACCGCAACAGTATTCAGTTAACACCGGCAGGTGAAAAGCTATTGCCGTTTGCTGAACAGCTGAATGACACACTGCAACAAGCCAAACAAGAGCTGCAGCGAGAAGCAGGAGAGTATTTGGTATGCGGTGCGGGACAGCTGAACAATGAAATATGGATGCCGGACTTACTGCATCAGATTCATCAGCAATTTCCTGAATGGGCCATAAAGGCAGAAGTACTCACCTCTGAGCAAATATCCCGTCAGCTTCACGAGCGCAGTATTGATATTGCGTTTTCCAGCGAACCTTTAAAATCAGAAGAATTAAGTGGGCAACTGCTTAAGGCACTGCCGTTGGGTTTATTTAGCATCAACCAGACAGAGGTCGATACGTCTGCGGATCAGTATGTTGCCATTGACTGGGGTAGCAAAGCACGAGATGAACTGTTGACGCGTTTTCCGGATTTCAGAGACGCTAAATTTACTACTAATTCTCTGCGACTGGCGCTGGCGACACTGAAATCAGAGGGCGGCGTGGCGGTTTTACCTGTCGGTCCTGATTGGTCCCAGTGGGGCTTGAATCAGGTAGAATGTATTGAGCAGTTTCAGAATAGTCAGTGTAAACTTTATATGTATCACATGAAGTCGATACGGCGCTCCATGGTGCCTGATGTAGTAAAAGTAGTAGCCAGCAATTTTTCGGCTGTGTAACAAATAACGAATAACAAGAGAAACGACAATGTGGTCAGATAACGATTTTTTGATGCTGCCTCAGGCAGAGCGAGCAGCAAAGTGCTTTGAACAGATAAAAGCACAAAAAGAAGTATTCATTTTGAATGATGCAGATGGCTGTGTCATGCTGACGTCAGATGAAGAAGATGGCGTACCTGTGTGGCCTAGCGCCGGTTTGGCACAAATGTGGGCCAACGAAGAATGGTCGGATTGTGAGCCCAAAGCCATTGATCTTGATACCTGGTTGTCCCGCTGGACCGTGGGTTTAGCGCGGGATTTACTATGCGTAATAGTCGCGCCAGCTCCAGGAGAGGAGAGTGAAGTGATGCTCCCCGAGGATTTCGCCGAGAAGCTGTTATAACTCGAAAGGCGTTGCAAGACGCCTTTTTTCTCTGTGCCTGTAACAGGTTGTTCAACCCTGTCCGTACAAAAACGCTGGTCTAAAATACGCCTACAGGCGTAACTAATTGAGAATCAGTGATGGTTAATAGAGATGCTGATGTGTCGGCATTGTCTATCCGGTTGGCCAGCGACTATTGAGCGCTGCCCAACGAAGCTTTTACCCACTTTTATCATCGAACACGCAGACTTGCTTGAAGGAGGCGGTATCTCACATCTAATACCACAACAACAGGACTTGTGGTTTGTTCCACTGGGAGGAACAGGCGAGATAGGAATGAACTTCAACGTTTACGGACACGCTAATCAATGGTTAATTGTTGATTGTGGTGTGTCTTTCGATGAACCCCTGGTTGCGCCATACAAAACATCACCCCATACCGGAGTGACAAAGCATCGTGTAGTAGCACCCGATCCTACATTCATGACCGAACGTCGCGACGATATCGCCGCCATGGTCATTACGCATGCGCATGAAGACCACATTGGCGCGGTTGCCGCGTTGTGGCCCAGGTTGCGATGTCGAATAATCACCACGCCTTTCACTGCCGCTGTGCTGCAAAGAAAGCTGGCCCAAGCTGGGCTTGTCGGCAAGGTGCCTGTCGATATTGTACAGCCAGGGGCACAGAAAACCGTGGGGCCCTATACGTTGCAATGGCTCACAATGACACATTCAATTCCTGAACCTCAAGCGCTGCTTATTCACACGGCGGTAGGTTCCGTATTACACACAGCTGACTGGAAAATTGACGGGCAACCGGTCAGCGGCAGCCCTTTCAATGCTAATCCGTTTCGGGCTCTGGGTGAGAGTGATTTGCTCGCGGTTGTCGGTGATTCCACAAATGCAACCAAAGCTGGCTTTTCAATCTCTGAACGGATTTGTGCAGAAGGGTTGTTCTCCACTATCAAAGCCTGCAAAGGCAGAGTGGTAGTCGGGTGTTTCGGAAGCAACATCGCGCGGTTAATTTCCCTTGGCCGAATTGCAAATAAGACCGGCCGATATCTGGCCTGTGTGGGGCGTTCACTGGAAAACATGGTTGGAGTCGCCAAAGAAACAGGGTATTGGCCCGACGACGTCACGGTTATCACGCCCAGCCACGTTGGGTATTTGCCGCCAGAGGAGGTGCTGGTGGTTGCAACGGGAAGTCAGGGAGAACGACGTGCTGCGTTGAATCGCCTGGCTACAGATGCTTTGCCTTATTTCGAATTGGAAGCCGGCGATACCGTGATATTTTCCAGTATTGTGATACCTGGCAACGAAAAGCCGGTAGAACGCCTTGTCGAAAAGCTAGTGGCGAAACAGGTTTCTGTTATTCAGTCTGAACACTCTGACTTACCCATACACGCCAGCGGCCATCCTTGTGTTGAAGAGCTTAAACTGATGTACCAATGGACCCGTCCACAGATTGTGATACCGGTGCACGGTGAGCCCGTTCATTTAGCGGCTCATGCCGAAGTAGCAAAATCAGTTGGTGTGCGTAAAACCTACGTAGGGCTTAATGGTGATATGTACTTGTTAGCGCCACAGCCGGGTATCCGACGTGACCGCGTCAGTACCGGTCGAATTCCCCTCGACCAGTAGTCCATTCTATAACCTTGTTATTTATATTATCTTTTTCTAATAAATAGTCCGCAAGTGGGGAAAAATAAAGCCTTTTTCTTTTTATAAACGTACAAATTCAAGGCTGAATATGCTATTTATATAATACAAAGCTGTGAATTTTCACGTCAGAAAAATAATACCCTGTTAACAGGGAAATGTGAGTACAAGTGATGTATGGGTACAGGTTGTGGGCGTTGTTCCAACAGTTAATAGCACTGAGCGTATTCAGCATAATAGCGTTACCCGTTAACGCTGCGGGTATAGTGCTGCCGGAAGAGCCCATATTGACCTCTCCGGTCACCACTCCGCTGTCAACGAAACAGGGGTTGGCCCAGGACAGTATTAATCAGTTATTTATCGACCACGATGGATTTCTGTGGGTTGCCTCGGATGGTGGGCTAGACCGCTACGACGGTTATAGAGTGGAGCATGTGCAGGGGCCTGACGATGTACTTGCCTCGACACCGGTAAATGCTGTTTTCCAGGACAGCAGCCGACAGCTTTGGATCAGCACCGCCAGTCGCGGGGTCTATAAATTAGATTTAACCACCAACACCTACAGTGCTGTTCTCCAACTGAAATACATTAACAACCCCGAATATCAGCAATTAGTGAATAAATTCATTGAATTGCCTGACGGTAATATGCTGATGCTGTTCGAGCAGATGTTAATTCACTACGACACGTCTACGCAGCAACAAACTATCCTTTACGCCATCGACACCGAAAAGCAAAATAATGTGCCGTATTTGCGCGATTTGTTGCTGATCGATAAGACACTGGTTATGGCGACATCGTCGGGTATGTTTGTTGCTAACGTGGATTTCGGAGAACCTGTTTCAAAGCTCCGGTTCTTGCCTGTAGAGCACCGTGCAGATGTTGAATTCAATCTGGACAATCTAAATGCAAAATCGTTGATGACAGATAGTTTTGGTCGGCTGTGGATTGGCACAGTCGCAGGTTTGTACTCGATGCCTGTGCAGAATCTTCAGCAGGCAGTACGCGCTGAAAATCGGTTCGTTGCTGACACGCGTCTTGAAATAGCGGAGCGCAATATCTGGCAAATCAAGCAGGCGAATGATTCCCTGGTTTGGTTGGGGACAGATATCGGTTTGGTGCGGATGCAAATGAAGAAAGGGCGTTGGCATGCTGAGTATGCGCTGGATCCCGCTACCGGACTAGAGGCGCTATCCCGTCAGGATATCAGGGCTTTGGCATTGGCCCCTAACGATGGATTGTGGATTGGCACCTATATTGGTGGTGCCTTCTACTGGAGCCCGCAAAGTCTAAACTTCACCATGTTGCAGAATCAGCGCTACAGCACGAACACCACCGTGTTGTCAGACAACAACATTTGGGCACTTTACGAGGATAGCGACGGCATCTTGTGGATTGGCACTGATAACGGTCTGACACGCTATAACCCAGTGGCTAAATCAAGCACATTTTATCTGCAAAGTGAGGGTACGCCGCCACCTTACAGTATGCACATTATTCAACAGATATTCCCGTTGCGAGAGGATGTGCTGTTGCTTCAGACCTATGCCGGTTTATATGAATTCAGAAAATCAACGGGTGACGTTAAGTTTCTTACGTTTGGCAGGGGAGAAGATGAAGCTACTTTCATGACAGGATTGGCAAAGGACGCAGAGGGCAATGCGTATTTCATAGGGGACAACTTCTACAAATATGATTTTAAGGCCCAAAAACTGGAAGAGTTGACCGATTTAAACCGGCAGATATCGTTAAACTTATCGACAAACTTTATTGGGATTAACCCGGTGAATGTGTCTCAAATGCTGCTGGCTACTTTCGATGGGCTATGGGCTTACGACATAGTTACTAAAAAGGCAGAACGGTTGCACCAGCTACCAGATATGGTTCGTCGCAGCGATTTCGCGCCAGATTCGGTGCTACTGCATAACAACATCTTATGGGTAGTTTACCCCGGCTATGGCTTAGTTGGGTTGGATGTCCAAAATTATCAACAACGGTATTATTTCGGTTCAGACATTTTAGGCAAAGGCGCGTTCATTTATGGCTTGCTGGAAGACAAGGACAACAATATCTGGTTCAGTTCGCACAGTGGCTTACAACGTTTTTCGCCAGACAAGCTTACCTTTAAACGTTTCCAGTACGGGCGAGAGTTGAATGTTGCTGAGTTTAACCAGGGTGCAAATGTAAAACTGCAAGATGGCCGGATTGCTTACGGATCACCACGTGGTGTGGTGATGTTTGACCCGAATGTCATTAACGCTGAATATCAAAAAGCAGTGCTGCAACGAAACGCCAAACAGTTAGTTATTAGCGGAATTAGTTTGTCGTCAAGAAATCTTGGGTTACCCAAGCAAAACCTGGCTGGCAGGCATATTGCGTTACAGCACGATGACTATGGGCTCACGATTGAGTTTTCTCCGCTGGAATTCAGTGCTCAAAAAGATACGCGATTCCGTTATGTACTGAGCAGTGGCAAACAGGTCTTGAGTGAAGACACCACCTTCGATACCAAGGTCGTTTTACCGTCTCTACCAGCCGGAAATTACCGTTTTGAAGTGATGCCTGCCGGGCAGTACAGCGACCAGACAATCTTACCGGTAAGTTTGACGATTCAGGTCGATTACCCGCCGTTTTTGTCGCCTTTGGCTTACACGTTGTACGCGTTGTGTTTTATCACGTTGCTTGGGGCTTATTTGGTTAGCCGGCATTTGCAGTTAGTGCGATTACAGCAAGCGCAACAGCAGGTGAAGTTATTTGGTAATGCATTCAGACACACCAGCGACTGGGTAGTGATATTTGATCAGCACCACAGAGCGGTGGCCGCAAATCCAGCTTTTGAAAGTGCATTTGGCATTACAGACAAAGACAGGCTCGACAGACAACTGCAAAGGTTATATCAGCAGGACCCTAAACTAGAACGTCAGTTGGCAGGTCAACTAAGGTTACTGAAAACCGATGATGTATGGAAAGGGGAAGATAGCATTGTGATGCCCGATGGGCGCAAATACGATGTGCTGATTGATATTAATGTTATGCAGGGAACGGCTAAAGACAATGAAACCACCCATTACCTCGTGGTGATTTCAGACATTTCTGAGCAGAAGAATGCAGAACGTAAACTGGTAAAGATTGCTAACTTCGACAACCTTACCGGATTAGTCAATCGCAGCTTGTTATTGGACCGCCTCGAGCATGCTATTGCCAATGCCGTTACCCATGAACATACCGTCGCCGTATTATTTGTCGACCTGGATCGCTTTAAAGGTATTAACGATTCTTTGGGCCATGACTATGGCGATAAGTTGTTAAGGGTAATTGCCAACCGCATGCTCAACTTAGCGTCTAAAAGCGATACGGTTGCGCGGTTAGGGGGCGACGAATTTGTGATCGTGATGGAAGAAGTTGACAACGAAGCGTCGGTTTCTTCGTTCGTTTCTCAGCTTATTGAGTCCATTGAGACGCCCATATCGCTGGGTAAAGAAGTGCTAAGGGTATCCTGCTCGGTGGGAATATCTTTTTTCCCCGATGACGCGACAGACCCCGCTGAATTGTTAAAGCAGGCCGACGTGGCCATGTACAGTGCTAAGAAAGATACGTTAAGCGCTTTTATTTATTACACCAAAGAAATGAACGAGCGGGCGAAAGAGCGTCTGGCGCTGGAAAACCGGGTGAAGTCTGCGTATCAGGAACAAGCCTTTATCAATTATTACCAACCTATTATAAACATATCCAGCGGCCAAACTGAGGGCGTGGAACTGCTGCTGCGGTGCCATTATCAGGATGAGTGGATCTCACCTGCGGACTTCATTCCTGTGCTGGAAGAAATGCGCCACATAATTGAGATCACGCGCGTGGCTACTACCCAGGCAGTGAACGATATGAAACAGTGGTATGCCCAAGGGTTCAAAGGCTATGTGTCAATAAACCTGTCAGCGCTGCATTTTAAAACCCATTTCGACCTGGACCTGATAGAACAGCTGTTAAGGGACGCCGGTTTGCCCAACTCGTCCATTCGATTTGAAATCACTGAAGGCGTCTTAATTGACCAGTCTGATGAAGTGCTTAATCAACTGACTCGTATTCGCGATGCGGGCTTTAAGCTTGCACTGGACGATTTTGGTACCGGCTATTCGTCTCTCAGCTACCTGAAGCGATTCCCGCTGCAAATTCTGAAGATAGATAAAAGCTTTATTGACGACATTCAGGAAAGTAAGGAAGAAAATGCACTGGTTCAAACAACCATTAATTTGGCGTTAAGCCTGAAAATGGACTGTATTGCTGAGGGGATAGAACACTCCGAGCAAGTACAGTACTTACTGAATCAGGGATGTGTCCGCTTGCAAGGCTATTATTTTTCAAAACCGGTAGATGCAATAACAGTCGCGCCATTGTTGTTAAAGCAATGGCGCGAACCTTCCGACAGTTTCACACCGTCAATTTAAGCCTTTTTTACCGTAAGCGGTAAAGGTAATTCACGCAATCGCTGGCCAGTGGCGGCAAACAACGCGTTTGCCAAAGCTGGTGCTGCCGGAGGAGTAGGTGGTTCACCTACACCGCCCGGAGGCGCACTTGATTCAACGATAATGACCTCAACGTTGACCGGCGTCTGCGGCATTCTGGCTACCTGAGAATTGTGGACGTTTGGTTCATTTCTCTGGCCAGTGGAAGCGG
>NZ_CFIDRX010000088.1:0-17251 GCF_984433645.1 Marisediminitalea sp. | reverse complement strand
ATGATAGCCGTATTCAATCCGAAACGGGAAATTCGCCGGGGTTTGAGGTGAGCGTTTGTGCTTTGCCAGCCAGCCGTTAAACAGGAAGTCGCCTGGCGTGACGTTAACATCGAGTCCCATACGGCGGGTCAGACAATTGACATAAAAAGGCCGTTCGCTAAAGGTATCTAACTGGCTGATAAACGGGTGAGCATAGCTACTAACCCCGGATTCAGGGCTCCAGCCATCAAACTGAATACTGACTTTATAGGTGGCGTTACAGGCTCCCATCCAGTCAGATTCAGCAATGTTCATGTCTTCAAAGAAGCGTTTTAACGTGGGCGTTGACCCTTCACCGACACCGATGATGCCGATATCCGGTGATTCTACCAAAGTGACACTAACAGCCTTGTGCTGCCAGCGTTTGGCCAGTAGGTTTGCGGCCATCCATCCGGCAGTACCGCCCCCGACAATAACAATGTTCAGCGGGCTGGCATTCATGCGGTGTACCGCTTAATGAACTCGTCGTGGTTCATCAGTTTGTCCAGAGGCTGTTGTTTGGCTTTGTAGATTTGCTGCATGGCGTCCATAAGCTGGGCGTTGTCCATGGCATCGGCAGCAGGGTGGTAGTCCTTCGGATCAAGGCCTTGCCCCATCATCACCTGCACCCAGGATGCGTCGCGGAAGATGTCGCTCTGTTCATTAAATATAGCCGCGGTGTCTTCAAAGGCAGCTATTTTTTGTGCCAGACGGTCTGGGATAGCCATGTTGCGCATGTCGCGCCAAAAATCAGAATCGTCCCGCTGATTCACATGATAGTGAAGAATGATAAAGTCGCGGATGGTTTCAAATTCATCTTTGGACTCGGCATTGTATAAATCCACCATGGCCTGAGAGATGCCCTGATTCGGGAACATTTTCATCAATCGCACAATACCCGACTGAATCAGGTGAATACTGGTAGACTCCAAAGGCTCAAGGAAGCCGCTGGATAACCCGATGGCCACCACGTTTTTACACCATTGCTGGTCGGTTCGCCCGGTTTTAAAGCGAATGGTACGCGGAGTATCGAGCGCTTTTGTGTCCAGGTTATTCAGCAGTGTCTGACCTGCTTCATCATCGCTAAGGTATTGCGAGGAATAGACAATACCATTGCCATTGCGGTGTGTAAGAGGAATACGCCATTGCCAGCCAACCCGATGGGCGATGCTGCGTGTGTAGGGTAGCGTTTTGTCGAAACGCTCACTGGGTACAGCTTGTGCGCTGTCTGCGGGTAACCAGTGGCTCCAGTCCTCATAGCTTACGCCCAGCGCTTGCTGAATAAGCAGGCCGCGTAACCCCGTACAGTCAATGTATAAATCGCCCTGGATCTGCTTGCCGTTAGTGAGTTGCAGCGCCGTTATAAAACCGCTGTCCGGGTCCTGCTGAACGTGTTCAATGATACCTTCTGTCCGCACTACACCGGCTTGCTCGGCTGTCTTGCGTAAAAACTGTCCGTATAACGCAGAGTCGAAATGGTAAGCGTACTGCATTTCATAGAGCGGGTTTGGGGTATTGATTTTATTGAATTTGCCTTGCTGACAGCTCAAATAATTGAGGTCGAAATCCCACAGGGATTGTGCCAGACCGGCTTGTTTGGCTTTCAGCCAGTAATGGTGAAAGCTGCAAAAGCCCATGGTCGTGCCGGGTGCGCCAAAGGTGTGGTAGTAACTGTCACCCTGGGTTTTCCAGTTTTCAAACTTAATCGCGAGTTTAATAGTGGCATGTGTTTCGCGCAGAAAGGCTTTTTCGTCGATACCGAGAAACTGATTAAAGGTCTGAATGGGCGGGATCGTCGCTTCGCCCACGCCCACAATGCCAATCTGTTCCGACTCAACAAGTTCAATTCGAATAGTAGGGGAGAGGACCCTGCGAAGCAGTGCTGCGGTCATCCAACCTGCGGTTCCCCCGCCTGCAATCACAACATTTTGAATAGTTTGCGGCATTGGTTTTCCTGTATTGCGTTACCACGGTGTCGAGATGAGGAGAATGCGAAGAGCAGGCTGAATGATGGGTGCCTGGGAGCAAACCGCTCACTGACTGATTTAATTCACTGTGCTTTTGACTCTAGCGGAGTCAGCGCCAAAAGCAAAATGAATTACAAAGAAAAGTAAAAAGCCCCGCTGAAACAGCGGGGCCTGAGGTCTTGCTTAGTAGAACGAGTAGTTGAAGTTCAACATGTATGAAGGACCGAATTCACGACGCAGGGTAACGATACCGTTGCTGTCGATAGTCTCTTCTTTCTCGTCGGTCAGGTTAACGCCTTGCAGTGAAATACGCAGACCTTCCAGGTACTCAATACCGCTACCTTCGAAGTCATAGCTGATTTGCGCATCCACAACAGTAATAGCATCACGCGTTGCAGTGTCAATCTTGTTAGAGCCACCACGCTGGTAGGTTGAGAACTCAGAGCGGTCTGTAGCCGCGATACGAATTTCAAAACCATCCATTTCATAGTAGGCAGTGATTGACAGTACTTCGTCAGACTGACCAGGAATTGGGCTACCGTTGTCTAACTCTGCATCGATAAAGGTTGCAGAGGCTGCAACACCAAAGCCTTCCAGTGCGTCAACAAAGCCACCCAGTGGAATGTTTGCAGTAATTTCAGCACCTTTCACTTCACCTTTCAGGCCGTCCTGGAAGTATGAGAAGTAACCGAAGTCTGGTGGTGTAGCCAGGTCGCCAGCTTCATAGGCAACGTTAGCCGGACCATACAGGCCAGATGTTTGAATGATACGGTCGTGGAACCCTGGAATAAAGTAGTTCGCACCATCGTTGGTAGTATCATTGGTAAAGTTGATCAGGTCACGGGCATCATCTGTCCAGTTAACCAGGTCTTTGTAGAACAATGCCAACGACACATAACCTTCGTCTTCGAAGTAGTTTTCGAAAGACAGGTCGAAGTTATTCGCTTCCAGTGGGCGCAGTGTTGGGTTGCCCTGGAACTTAGACCATGGCGTACCATACTGTTCTACGTCTGCTTCCGTATTCGGGATAGCAATCAGGTCAATGTTCTGGTCGAACTTAACAAAACCCGAGGCTTTCATTTGGTCTACGCGAGCACGGCTGATGGTTTTGTTCGCTGCGAAACGCACGTAGCGGTTGTCACCTACTTCAACACTCAGGTTCAGGCTAGGCAGGAAGTGGCTGTAAGAGTCACCACCAGAAAGCACACAGTCTGCGTCAACAACACCATTATTGTCGTCGTCACATACCGCGAAGTTTGAGCCGACAATACCCAGGTAACCCGTTGATGACTGGTCAGTACTGACGTATTGAGCACCAAAGTTACCCATTACCGGGAAGTCACCGATTTCAGTTTCGAAATCAAACTTAGCGTAAAGGGTAGTGACTTCTTCGTTAACCTCGTAGCTGTCACCTAAACGATCCGGCTCAAGCAGACCCGCGTCATTCAGCGTGTACTCGCCGTCGCGGTAAGGGGCAAAACCGTTGTACGCAACAACCATACCCAAACCAGCCCAGGTCAGGTCAGCCAGACCGTTGTACAGGTACTCGCTTGGAATTGATTCTGAATACGGATAAGACGACGCAGTAGCAAAGAAGCCCTTGTTGTCTTTCATTTTGTAGCGATCGCTGTAGTAAATACCAAAGGTCGCTTTATTGATTACGCCCCACTCGACATAACCTTCTGTTTCCAGGCGAACTGTAGTTAGCTCTTCTTCGAAATCAGCGTAGTTGAGGAAGCCGTCCTGTGCATTCAGGTAGCTGAATGGAACCGGGTTACCGTCTGCGTCGGTAAATACAGTGTTCACGTCTGACGCGAATTGGTCAGCGATATTCGCCATACCACCACCCCACTGTTGTGGGCCGGTCAGTTGCAGTTGAGACGCATCAGCAAACGCACCCAGACCAGTACTACCGGTAAAGAACACGCCGTCAGAACTCATTTGGAAGTCACGGGTACCAAATTCGTCGATGGCGCCGTTACGGGCCAGACCAGCATAGGATTCACCGCGAAGATCGCGCTTTTCAGACTGGCTGTTTGCTGCATCCAGCATCACTGACCAGTTTTCATCAATGTTGTACTTAACGTTCAGGCCGAAGGTTTGCAGTTCACCGTCTTTTTGAGCCGGGTCAGTACGCAATACCGGGTTGGCACCAACCTGGGTACCTGAAGCATTGATTCCACTGCCAGCCAACGAGTCTGGATCGGCGTTGAAGGGTTCGATGAAACCACGGATTACACCAGAGTCAGAGTAATCGATGCTTAGTGCATCAACAACAATGTCCAAATCGTCGGTAGGACGGAATTGCAGGATAGCTGAGATAGTATCACGGTCTAACACGCGGCTGATTGCCTGAGTGTCCAAACCTGAAGGCAAAATTTGGCCTGCGTCGTTCGCGTTGTAACCCCAAACGCCATATTTACGTTCGTTACGAGGTGATTCGGTAGTAGCCAGGGCGACGGCTAAACCAATTGTGTCGTCGGCAAACTTCTCTACAAAAGACAGAGCGTAACGCTTACCCGTGTTAGTGAACTCAGGGTTGTCAGAGTCGTTGCCACCCATTTCATACACGCCAGTTAACGTGAGGGTTTCTTCTGCTGCCAGAGGACGAACGGTTTGCAGATCGACGGTACCACCAATGCCCTGAACGACCAGATCGGCTTCAGTGGATTTGTAAATTGTGGCGCCGGTCATGATTTCTGACGGATACAAATCGTATTCTACGCCTCGGTTATCACCAATACCGATTAATTCACGGCCGTTTAGTGATGTACCCGTAAAGTCTTCTTTAAAGCCACGTACAGAGATACCTGACGTACGACCGCCTACACGTTCACCGGCAAGACCTGGCAGACGCGCCAGTGATTCTGCAATTGAAGAGTCCGGAAGCTTACCAATGTCTTCCGCAGAGATTGCTTCGACGATTGATGTGTTGTCCATCTTGATCGCCTGAGCACGCATAAGTGAACCGCGGATACCTTTTACCGCAATCACTTCAACGTTTTGATCTGTTGCGCCATTGTCTTCCTGTGCAAACGTCTGGCCAGTATACATGGCAGACGTCACAGCAAGTGACAAAATCGCAGGTTTGAATATGTGTTTGGTTTTCATGTTTTAGTGCCCTAAGTCAGATAAATATCTACGTAAGCTTGTTACATCGATGTTAACAATAGTTAATGCTTGCGCTCAGGTCAAGTAATTTTCTTAATCAATTAAGAAAATAAAATTAACAGTAATGGTTATGGTTTATGTGATTATTAGGTAGATACTTAATGGATTTAGATTTTTTCGATTAAGTCATACAAAATCGGCAGGGTTTTGAGTCGATATTTTTTTACATGAGGCGCGGCTGTGTTAACAAAAAATACACGTTAAGCTGCCGTTGTTGTGGTTTTTTCTAACCGTATAAAAGGCTGGGGAGCCCATGATGTTAATGAATGTTAATAAGCGTAGCTTAAGTCCTGAATAAATCGAGTAAATCGACTGATATTTCATCGATTTTTTGTTGTGAAGTGATAAGTAATTTTGCTAGCTTATTGATTTCACGTCGTCTGTTATTTTCAATTAAGGCTCAATAGGCTGAGCGCGCCGTTTCAGGCCGGTAAACTGCGACACGTTGTAATGAAAAGGAGAGCTGTAAATGAGGTACGTTGTCTTACTTTTTTTAGTCGCAGTTGTCGCATTGGCAGGATATGGCTGGTTAGCCGATGTCGAGAGTACCGGGTCGTCAGATTTGCAAAGTGTTAGCCAGGGTGGTTTTGCGCCGATAAGGTTAGACAGTGGCCCTTTTTTCACAGCAAGCCCCCGTCATTTCAAAGCGCCTCAGGTGCAGGAGGTATTGTTACCGAAAGTGGGAAGTAGTGATGTGTCATGGGGGGCAGTAGGCCGGGATAGGTCAGGTAACATTTATGTAGGGTTGTCTGAATCCTATGGAGAGTCCCGAAGTGCCAGTATGTTGCGATGGCAACCGGACAGCCAAAACATAGAGAGTCTCGGTAATATAATGCAAGCCCTCAAACAACATCAGCTCGCACAAACGCTTGCCAGTCAGGGTAAAATCCATAGCCAGTTTGTTACCGCAGCTGATGGCTTGGTCTACTTTACCAGTTTCGACGAGGAAGGGGAGAGCGATACCAGGCTGCCAACCTGGGGTGGACATTTATGGCGCTTTGATCCAATAGCAAAGCACTGGGAACATCTGTTAAAGACGCCTGAAGCCTTAATTGCCATCAATACAGATGGTCACTATGTCTATGCGCTGGGTTACTGGGGACATGTGCTGTATCAGTTCGACACATTGACCGGGCGGGTGAACAAAACCGAAGTGGGGGCAGTGCCGGGCCACGTGTCGAGGCAAATACTGGTGGACGGTGAAGGGCATATTTATGTGCCTAAACTAAGTCCGGCGGGAAATGAACAAGGGTTTGTCCCCATGTTGGCTGAACTGGACCACAACCTGAATGTGGTACACGAGTTTGCTTTACCTGAGTACGTTGACAAAGACATGTCATCGTATCGGGGGATTGTTGGGTACACAACAATGAAAAACGGCGATGTGTTCTTTACGCTGCACAAAGGGCAACTATTTCACTTGCGAGCTGAGGGCAGTAAGGACGAAAAGTTACAGAAAATCGGCTTTTTTAATCCTGCCGGAGAAGCGAATATTCCCAGTTTGTTCAGTATTGACGGCGAACAATTTGTGATGGGCGCGAGCCGGCGCCGGGGCAGTGTGCCTGAATGGCTAATTTATGAAACGGTGAGTGGTACGACCGTGTCATACCCCATGCCAGAACTGGATGGTTTTTTGTTTTTCGGAACACAAGTGAAAGATGAATCGGGTGCCATGTACCTGGTTGGGCAGCACAATAGCACCCGCTCACCTAAAGTCGTTAGACTCACTTTCCCAGAATAGCGGGTTTTACCGCTGTTTGTCTACGACTGAATGACCGTGATTGAGGTTAATGCTTAGCGGTTATCAGTCGCAGCCGGGTTGGCAGGCCTGCATACCTGATCGCCATAGTAGTTATTACTGTAGTTACACTCGACAGGTTTACCAGATGTGCCCTTTGTTGTTGGTTTACTAATGATCTGTTTAATGAATGTCGCCATGATGCGCTCTCCTTGTGATTGATGGGTAAAGCATAGAGCGCATCTGTGTTTTGTTAAATTAATTAAAATCTATCAATGTAATTAATTTTCTGAATCTTTGGCCGTGAAGTACATGTCACGATATTCGTGATTCTCTCTGGTTTTGTTGGTAAACGGATATAGAGAGAAACCAGTAACCTGCCGCTGTGTGTTCACGTCAAAGTGAATGAAGGCATCACTGGCGGCATTTTGATTGTCCCAGCGTATTACAAAAGTATGGTCTTCAAAGGGTTCCAGCGAGCCTGTTAACATGGGCATTTTTTCAGAGGCAATGCGTAATGTATCGGCCTTACTGGTTATCGACAAGGTTCCGAACCAGGTATCGGCAAACTCTCCTGCGTAGGCAATGGGATCTAAAATAACGTCGCCAGAGCCCGTCGGCGGGGCAAAATTCGCCAGATAGCGTTGCTCTCGTTCATCCTGATAGTCTACATAGCGTTGAACCCAGTCTTGTTTATCTGACGGACTAATAAATGATTTCAGAATATGCTGCATTACAGCACCACGGGCACCGTAATTTGAACCATTGTTAAGTACTGCGACCGCTAAATTTAACTCAGGGACGAGTGCCACATAAGCCTGATATCCAGACAAAGTGCCGGTATGAGAAATGACTTTAATCCCGGACACATCCGACAGACGCCAGCCAAGTGCGTAGGACTTAAATAAGGTGCCATCCCATTCTTCGTCGGTGTCAGATACCGGCAATACCGTATAGGCCTGCTGAAGGGATTCGATTTGGGCCGGTGTCAGGATTTGCTGCCCGTCGGGTGATGAACCCTTGTCTAACCACATTTGCAGCCACTTGAGCATGTCATTGGCGTTACACACAATGCCGCCAGCCGCAGCAGACACAAGCTCACGCCCATCGATGCTGTTGCGTGGAATCGCGTAAATACCCCGCTCGTCGTTATGGCCATAGCTCATAGCGACATTGTTGAGTGCGGCATCGGTCAGGTCGCCGGCGAAACACTGCATGTCCAGAGGCGTAAAGAATTTTTCCTGAATCACCTGAGCGTAAGGCTTTTGATAAAGCGCAGCGACCACCTCGCCCGCGGTAATGTACATAACATTACTGTAAGCATATTCACTGCGAAAGCTACTAACGGGCGTCAGGTAGCGCAAATTATGAATAATCTCTGTACGGGAAAAGCCGCTGGGTTCCGGCCAAAGCATGCTGTCACCGGCGCCACCGCCGAGCCCTGAGCGGTGGGTCAGGAGATCCAGCAAGGTAAATTCTCTGGTTACCCAGGGATCCTGCATTTGGAATTCGGGAAGTATGTCGGTAACCCGGGTTTTCCAGCTTAAATCAAATTCGTCGATGGCGAGAGCCAGTGCCGCAGCAGTAAATGCCTTTGACGTCGAGGCTAGTCGAAACAGAGTGTCAGCGTTAACGGGCTGCTTGTTGTTGAGGTGACGGTATCCCCGGCCCTTGGCATACAGCACTTTGCCGTTGTGTATTACGCCCACCGACATGCCTGGTGTGTGAAATGTAGTAAGCGCGTTGTCGATAACTGAATCGAGTTGGTTCAGCTGAGACGAAGTGGGGTTAGAAGCCGCGCACGCGGTGACAGCGCAGAGTGATAAACCTGCAACCAGCTGTGAAATCCTGTGTAAAACCATACCTATGCTTCCTTTTAGACTTGTATCTACCGCATGCGGCGTTATTACCCGTGACGATATCGAGCATTCAGCAGTCAACGTGAAAGCTCACTGTCGCTGAATGTTCAGGGTGGCGTCAATGGGGACAAGTTAGCATAAATAATATTTAAGGTGATTAACAGGGGGAATAGTTTATTCCTGTCGATCCCAGACCAGTGCCTTGAAGTGTTTCCGGCACATGGATTCGTAGCGATCATTACCCCCGATTTCGACCTGATTTCCGCTGGTGACGGCGTTGCCACTTTCGTCGAGTCTGACCACGAAGTTAGCTTTGCGCCCGCAGTAACATACTGTTTTGAGTTCAAACAGCTTGTCGGCCCACGCCAGCAGGTAATGGCTGCCTTCGAATGTCTCACCGAGGAAGTCGGTGCGAAGACCATAGGCCAATACCGGGATATCCAGTTCATCGACCACTTCAATGAGCTCAGATACCTGTGTTTTGGTAAGGAACTGGGCTTCATCAATAAATACGCAGTCGAGGGGCTTTTCGTTGTGGAGTAATGATATTGCCTGGTACAGGTTGTCATCGGAGCGATAGAGCTGTGCATCGGCCTGCAACCCAATACGCGATGTGACTTTGCCCACTTCGTATCTGTCATCAACCGCGGCGGTGAAGATGATTGCCCGCATTCCTCTTTCTTTGTAGTTATAGGCGGACTGAAGTAAGGAGGTAGATTTACCGGCATTCATTGCCGAATAGTAGAAATACAATTGTGCCATGCTGCTGTCGTTTATTAATGGTTATTTAGCCAGTTCGGTCAGTGTACCACTTTAACAGTGCTTTTTTCTCTAGGGGTTTGGCAAATAGGTAACCTTGCAAGCAATCGACCCCCATGGCAGTGAGTACTTCAGCTTGTTGGGTGGTCTCTATACCTTCGGCAACCGTGCGGCAACCGAATTCTTTTGCCATTAATAACGTGGCACGAACGATAGTGTCATTGCCGTCAGTGATTTGTTGAATGAATGCCCGATCAATTTTCAACAGATCAAAGTCCAGTGCCTGTAACAGGCTGAGAGACGAAAAACCGGTGCCGAAATCGTCAATGGCAATATTAATATGGCGGGCTTTGAGCGCGGCAATGCGGTCTGTCAGAATAGCCATGTCGTCGGCGAAGATGGACTCCGTTACCTCTAAATGCAACCGGTGCGGTGCCAGTCCGGAGCTATTGATGGCCTGGTCGACCTGGCGAATAAAGGAATCGCTGAGCATTTGCAGCACCGACACATTGACTGACACCGCCAGAGTGTCATCGGGCCATTGCGCAGTATCAATACAAGCGCGGTGTAAAACCCAATTGCCGATATCGTGGATAATCCCGGTTTTTTCGGCCAGCGGAATAAACAGTGCCGGGCTTATCCATTGGTCGTTAAATTGCCATCTGGCCAATGCTTCGACGGCCCATAAACTACTGTCATTCGCATTCACGATAGGCTGATAAACGACGTGAAATTGCTGCCGCTGAATAGCCTGACGCAAGCCGTCACGAAGGCGCTGCTCTTCGTTGAGTTTATCGTACAGCAAGCTGGAAAATACGCCGACAACGCCAGGCGTCGCCCGCTTGTGGTGGTACATGGTGAGATCAGCCAGTTGTACCAGCGTTGCCGCGTCTTTACTGTGGTCAGGGTAAATGGCTATCCCTATGGTTGCTCCCAGACTGACATCATTGCCGTTAACGTGTTGGATATTAGTCAGACTGCGTCGCACGGCCTGACCCACCGCGATAGCGGTCTCTTCATCGGCGTAGGGCAACACCATAATGAATTCGTCACCGCCCCAACGCCCTACACACTGGCTATCGCAAAACTGACTCAGTTGTTTGGCGGCCTGCTCCAGTGCAGCGTCACCGATTTCATGACCAAAACTGTCGTTAATTTGTTTAAACCCATCCAGGTCAATGAAAAGAATGGCCAATTGGCTACTACTTTGTAATGACTGCTCAATCATTCCCTCAAAGTGTTGCATAAAAGCGGTTCGATTCATCAAGCCGGTGAGTGGGTCCAGATTGGATAGCTGGTGGATTGTTTTGGTTCGCCGTAGCACTTCTTTTTCAAGGGTATTGTTGGCTGTATCAAGTTTCTGGTTTGACTCAAGCAGCTGTTTGTTTACTCGTGTTACTTCATTTTGTTCCTTGCGCATGAGTTCGACGAGTTCATCATTTTTGTGCTTTATCTCGATCGCTCTGAGTATAAATATATTGGCTCGGCTAGCCGCGCCACACATTGACAGCCAGAACAGCATGCCAAGGAATCCAAGCATATTGTATTCATCTCGGAAGTCGTAGATTGCACGCATTGACATGGGCACAACCATAATGGTGGTGTAGGTTATAACCAAGGGCAGGCTGGGCGCTAAAACAGTTGCCGCGCCCCCGGCCATAGCCGACATGATGATCATGGTGGACGCGACTTCAAGGGTCGACAAGGTTGGAAATATAGCTATACCAAACGCCGCCCATAGCACGGCAGTCACAAGCGAACCGGCAC
Source organism: Marisediminitalea sp. (assembly GCF_984433645.1). Taxonomy (NCBI): domain Bacteria; kingdom Pseudomonadati; phylum Pseudomonadota; class Gammaproteobacteria; order Alteromonadales; family Alteromonadaceae; genus Marisediminitalea; species Marisediminitalea sp. Next base: position 5,972 of record NZ_CFIDRX010000088.1, on the reverse strand, counting down.
AAAAACGGTAAAAAGGCGCTCGCGGTGAGTAGGGTGCGTGCTTCAACTTTACAAACCAATAAGCCCCGTCGAGCGCTCTTATCAGTAAAAGCACCAGCATTACTGCCCAAATGACTTGTTTGGTGTATTGGGCGCTGCCAGAATCAAACCCGAAAGTGATAGCACTAATACTTAACAACGTAATGGCCAGGCCGTTAAACACATTGGAATAAAGTAATTCCACCACGTCCTGATTAACTGTACTGAGTCTGGAGAGTTTTGGGACTTGCTGCATGCTTGTTCTTTCTACTTCCGGTGAGAAACCCTGTTTAGTGGGGCATGTGCTTTAAGTGGCCAGGAACAGGTCTGGTGCCTAGGGTTAAGCATAGTAAAGTTTTAACCATTCGCCAGCGGCAGCAAAGCGAGCTATTGCCTTAACCTGAGGTTTTGGCAGATAAAAAAAAGCCGGACGGCGAACCGTCCGGCAAACAGGTACTTATTGAGTACGGATTAGGCTGCGTCTTTTGTTTCTGACGCTGTGTCTTCAGAGGAAAGTAATTCCAAATCAAACGTAAATTCATCCACGCGAATCGCCAGTTTGCGTTTCTCGTTGTAATCGTGCAGTGCTACCGCGTCTTCAGCAGTAATTACACCGCGCTCCTGCAACTTGTTCAATGCGTGTTCAAACGATAAGAACGGTACAACAGGCTCTTTACGCAAGGCTTTTTGTACTTTGCCAAGTAATGGCAGTACAGCATGCTTAGCCTTGAACGCTTGCTCGTTGATGTCGTTACCATCGTTTGGCGTTGTTTTCACAAGGTGAGTCAACTGCGCTTTTACGCTGTTGTCTTGCAGTGCTGCCAATGACAACTCACGAATCAGGTCATCGCTGATAGTACTTACACTGCCGCTGTACGTAGAGGTCAGTAAGCGCATCAAACCGCGAGTCGCTGTGTTCGGGAAGTTGCGAACAAAGTTAACCAGCGCTTGTTCAGCCTGCTGTAAAGACCACTGCATAGCGTAGTCAAAGTACGGTTTGGCTTGCTGACGGTCTTCAATGCGCTGCTCGTAGAAACGAATTGACGCCATTGCACCGTACAGGTAGCTCATGATGTCGCCCAGACGTGCAGACAACAATTCCGCTTTCTTCAGATCGCCACCCAGTACAGCCAGCGACAAGTCAGCCATAGGCGCTAATTTTGCCGACAGGGCGTTCAGGCGCTTCTCGTACTTGCGTACTTCAGGCAGACTCGATTGCGCACCGCGAGTAAACGGCAGATAGCTCTTGAACAGGCTGCGGAATGCATTGCCAACACTAAAGCCCACTGTTTTGCGCAGTACTTTGTTAAACTCACCATCAGCCTTCTTATCGTTGCTGTGGATCAAGTCAACCATTTCTTTCAGGTATGGGTGGCATCGCATCGCGCCCTGACCGAAAATCATCAGGTTACGGGTAAGGATATTTGCCCCTTCAACCGTGATGGCAATCGGCAGTGCAGAGTACCCTGCAGCCAACGTGTTTTGAGGACCACGTTGAATTGCTTTACCTGCCTGAACATCCATCGCTGCGTTCATTACATCTCGACCAAGTTCGGTCATGTGGTATTTCGCAATAGCGGTTACTACCGACGGCTTCAGTCCAAGACCCAGGCCTTCGGTTGTCAGTACACGCATGGATTCACACAGGAACGTTTTACCCGCGATCTCAGCCAGTTTTTCCTGAATACCTTCAAAACGACCAATTGGCAGACCAAACTGTTCGCGAACAAACGCGTACTCAGCAGTCGATTTCAGTGCGCTTTGCGCTGTTGCCGTACCCATCGCTGGTAATGAGATACCACGACCTGCACCTAAACAGCTAACCAGCATCTGCCAGCCGCGGCCAATGTTCTTCTGTCCACCAATGATGAAATCCATTGGGATAAATACATCAGTACCACGTGTTGTACCGTTATAGAAACGTACGCCCATTGGGTCGTGACGATTACCCAGTTGCACACCTGGGTGTGACTTAGGTAATAAAGCACAGGTAATACCCAGTTCTAACTTGTCGCCAAGTAACTGGTCCGGGTCGAATACTTTGAAAGCCAGACCCAGTACTGTTGCGATTGGTGCCAGTGTGATGTAACGCTTGTCCCAGCTTACTTTTAAGCCGATAACTTCTTTACCTTCCCATTGACCTTTGGTCACGATTGCTGCGTCAGGAATGCCGCCGGCATCTGACCCTGCTTCCGGGCTGGTAAGTGCGAAACATGGAATATCTTTACCTACAGACAAACGAGGCAACCAGTAGTCTTGCTGCTCTTTTGTGCCGTAGTGCATTAACAGTTCACCCGGGCCTAACGAGTTAGGCACCATTACGGTAACTGCCAGTGCGCCACTCTTAGCGGCGATAGTCGCTACAATAGTAGAGTTCGCGTAAGGGCTGAACTCCAGACCACCGAATTTCTTCGGAATGATCATTGAAAAGAAACGATTCTCGCCCAGGAAATCCAGCACGTGCTGAGGGATGTGTTTTGAATTGCCTAATTCAAAATCATCGATCATTTCCAGCAGTTTCTGTACAGGGCCATCAAGGAATGCCTGCTCGTCAGCACTCAGCTTGGCTTGAGGAACTGCACGTAACGCCTCCATATCAGGCAGACCGCGATAAATAGACGACTCCAGCCAAATATCACCGGCGTCCAGTGCTTCCTGTTCTGTAATTGAAATTGGAGGTAAAACTTTCTTCAAACTTGTTCTGATACTCATAACTCATCCGCTCATCTGACCAGTTGTGTGAAGCTAATACTACATCCTTTTTTTTATTTTGCAAATTTATTGTTAATTTGTTGAAAAATATGAAGAATGTAGGATTTTATTAGCCGCGCTTGTAAATCTGATACGAAAAATCAGACACTTACCACTACGGCAGAAACAGAAAAAGAGTGCAAAAAATAAACGTTATTCAATAGGGCTTCGGAAAGTTTCCGATACAACGCCCGCGCAAAGCCCCTGTTTCCGGCACTCTGGGCTACACTGAGACGAGTGAAAAACAATGGGTGATGTTGAGTGACATCGAATTACTATGATGCGATGGTGCTTTACGCTGTCAATGGGTATAGTGGCATCATCATAATAAGAAGGAATTACCTATGACTAAATTCGGACGAGTGTTTGCGCGCACTTTGCTGGCGATTTGTTTTACCAGCGTGGCTACGTCAACGGTTATTGCTGATGAAGCCGAAGGTTTACGAATTGCAACGGAGCGAAAAGCACGCAATTCGGGCTGGGAAGACACAGTGGCGTCTACCACCATGGTGCTTCGCGACACGCGGGGTAAAGAATCAGAGCGTGAATTGCGCGTGTATACGTTGGAACGGGCTGACGAGGGAGACAAATCCCTGACTGTATTTGATTCGCCGGCAGACGTGAAAGGTGCGGCGTTTCTCAGCTTTTCAAATACTTTAACGCCTGACGATCAATGGATGTACCTGCCCAAAGTGAAGCGGGTGAAACGCATTGCGTCGCAAAATAAGTCCGGGCCATTCATGAGCAGCGAGTTTGCTTACGAGGACATGGCGTCCTTTGAATTAGAAAAATACACGTTCAATTACCTTCGCGATGACGAATTTGACGGTCAATCGGTATTTGTGGTGGAACAAACACCTGTCGACAAATTTTCGGGTTATTCAAAGCAGCTCGCGTTTATCGACCAGGAACACTACCGGTTATTAAAGATGGACTTCTTCGATAAAAAAGGGGATTTGCTGAAAACCCTGATCTTAGAAGACTACGAGTTGTATCTCGATCAGTACTGGCGTCCGCATACTTCAGAGATGTTTAATGAGCAGACAGGGAAAAGTACCGCAATGTTTATTAATGAAATTGAATTCAAAACCGGGTTGAAAGATAGCGATTTAGACAAAGACAGTCTGAAGAGGGCCCGATAGTTCATGCGTCAGTTACTTCCATTTATTGCACTGTGTTGCGGTGCGTTCACACCCATCGCACAGGCAGATATTGAATACAGCGGAACCGCAACAATCGAGCAGCGGTATTTTTTACAGGATCCGCTCTTTCCTGGACAGCAACGTGCCCAAACGTCGGTTACTTTGTTACCCGAAGTGTTTATGAGTTGGAACGACGGCTATGACAGCCTGACGTTTAAGCCCTTTGTTCGCGCAGACCAGTATGACTCTGAGCGAACGCATGCCGATATTCGGGAGTTAATGTGGCTGCATGCCTCCGATAGCTATGAATTGCGCGCTGGGATTGGCAAAGTATTTTGGGGCCAGACCGAGTCGGTTCACTTGGTTGATGTGATCAATCAAACCGACTCCGTCGAGCGGGTTGATGGTGAGGAGAAGCTTGGACAACCTATGCTAAGTGCCTCTTACCTGATGGAAAGTGGCGCAGTCAGCGTCTATGTGCTGCCGTATTTCCGCGAGCGCACGTTTGCCGGGGCAGAAGGTCGTTTGCGCCCAATAGTGCCAATTAGCAATGACAATGCTGTGTATGAGTCAGAAGACGAACAATCGAACCTGGATTACGCCGTGCGCTGGCAACAAACCCTTGGCGACTGGGAAGTCGGGTTGTCATATTTTGACGGCACGAATCGAGAGCCACAACTGATTGTTGAGGGGGGGCTTGAAACAAATGATCTGGTCCTGCGCCCTTACTATGAACAAATGCAACAGGTTGGTGCAGATCTGCTTTGGGTCAATGGTGCGGTGTTGTACAAGTTTGAGGCAATCCATCGCAAGAGCAACACGCAAAGTTTCGTGGCCGCAGTGGCTGGGTTTGAATACACCAGTGTCGGCATTTTTGATTCGGTGTATGACATCGGATGGCTGGCCGAGTATCAATACGATGAGCGTGATGCCAGTTTTTTTGTGCCGGCTCAAAACGACTTAATGGTTGGCGTGCGGTGGATATGGAATGATCCGGATAGTACCGAGGTGCTGATGGGCTATGTTCAGGATCTGGATGACATGGAAACGTACAGTGCGTTTGTGGAAGCGTCGAGCCGTATGACAGACAACTGGAAGTGGACGCTAAACGGTTATTTCTTTTCCACTCAGTCACAAACAGACCCGTATTTCTTTGTGCGTCGTGACGATCATATTGAAATCAACGTAGAGTATTTCTTCTGATATCACAGCATGGATATCTGAAACTGAATAACTGGCAGTGAGACAGAACAGCATGACTGTCAAAATGGAATGTGAAGTATGAAAATAGCAAGTATTGCAATAATTATTGCTGGCGGACTGATGTCTCAATCTGCTGTCGCGATTGAAAAAATGTACGGCGTTGTGAGTGCTGGTTATACCGATTTAGAGTACAGCAATACCGCAGAAGAGTCGTTTGGTTATAAACTGATTCTGGGTCATGAATTTCACCGGCAATGGTATGTAGAAGCGGGCTTTATTCAATTTGCAGACATCGACACCAAGAGCGATTATTCCACGTTGGGTGTTCAGGCCAATGGGCTGTATCTGGGAGTCGTCGGAAAGGCATCGCATGCGGTCGGCGAACTTTTTTATCGTTTAGGGGCTGCAAATGTTGACGTCCAGGCACAAGAGCTCTCAGCAGACGGGCAATGTAAGTTTGGTGCAGCAGTGGGGGCTGTAAACGGACAAACCTTGTGTCAGTTCGACGAAGGCATCGCGGCCGGTATTATCGGTTTGGGATTTGACTACTATGTGGCAACCAAAACGTTTGTACGCCTTGAAGCGGAATATATGCGCGGCAAGGATGGCTTCGACACCAGTATGATCTCTTTGGGTATTCGCTATAATTTCAACTAGGTTTTTTCCTACACGCTGCATCGATCTATTTCTCGCAGCGTGCAGTACAAAACATATATGGAATTGCGAGGAGGGGAACATGAAAAACGAGCTAGACAGTAAGTTTGTTTTGCAAGTGTTCGATAAAATTCGAAATAACGGTGAACAGGTTGAAGAAAAGTACCGCCTGGAAGGTGTGTTAGCGTTTACTGACTTCGACGG
>NZ_CFIDRX010000087.1:0-17314 GCF_984433645.1 Marisediminitalea sp. | reverse complement strand
CAGGGAAGACACGCTTCTCGGCTATCTTACGGTTCAGGTGCAGTTCCATGTTACCGGTACCTTTAAACTCTTCGTAGATAACTTCATCCATTTTAGAGCCGGTATCAATCAGTGCAGTTGCTATAATGGTTAAGCTACCGCCTTCCTCAACGTTACGCGCAGCACCAAAGAAACGCTTTGGCTTGTGCAGAGCGTTAGCGTCAACACCACCGGTCAGTACTTTACCTGATGATGGGATGACGGTGTTGTATGCGCGTGCAAGACGCGTGATTGAGTCTAACAGGATAACCACGTCTTTCTTATGCTCAACTAAACGCTTGGCTTTTTCGATTACCATCTCAGCAACCTGAACGTGGCGGCTAGCCGGCTCATCGAAGGTCGAAGCCACAACTTCACCGCGAACCAAACGGTGCATTTCCGTTACTTCTTCCGGACGCTCGTCGATCAGCAATACCATCAGTTCACAATCAGGATGATTCGCCGCAATGGATTGCGCGATATTCTGCAGCAGCAAAGTTTTACCGGCTTTAGGCGGCGCAACAATCAGACCACGCTGACCTTTACCAATTGGCGATGCCAAATCCAAAACTCGAGCAGTGATATCTTCAGATGAACCATTACCACGCTCCATACGCAGACGTGAGTTTGCGTGCAGCGGCGTTAAGTTTTCAAACAGAATCTTGTTACGTGAGTTTTCAGGCTTGTCGAAGTTAACTTCGCGGATCTTTAACAGGGCAAAGTATCGCTCGCTGTCCTTCGGCGGGCGAATCTTACCGGAAATGGTGTCACCAGTACGCAGGTTGAAACGGCGAATCTGGCTTGGCGATACATAGATGTCATCCGGACCAGCCAGGTAAGATGAATCGGCTGAACGTAAAAATCCGAAGCCGTCTTGAAGGATTTCAAGGACGCCGTCGCCGAAGATGTCTTCGCCGCCTTTGGCGTGCGTTTTGAGGATCGAGAAAATGATGTCCTGTTTTCTCGCACGAGCCATGTTTTCCAGGCCCATTTCTTCGGCAAGGGCTACCAATTCGCTAATTGGTTTATTCTTTAGTTCAGTTAGATTCATACTGGTGGGTCTTTGTGTATTTTGAACGTCTTGTTGGGAAATTCGTTAAATTGTATAGAAAAGGGTTCGTTGCCCGGGTATGGGCCAGCCGGGTAAAGGCTTGTAAGGATGCTAGTAAACCGCACAGTTTGCCTAGTCCTTGTAACGTTAGCACCATAACTTTAACTCGTCCAGCCTTTCACGAGTAATTGTTAAAAAAACTTTGCGATAGCCATGGTTCCGCCTAACTATGCCGTCAACCATGGCGTCACAGGTCGTGTTAAGTCAGAAAACCTAGCCGGTACAACGCAACAATATGGCATGGGATGATGCCAACCCATCAGGCTTTGGAATACGAACCCGATAACCACTGCCAGGCGCTACTAACACAGGTTCCCCCGTCGAAGACTGCAATGTCGTTAGGTGCACAATCTGGTTTCCAGTCGGCGTCATGATTTCAATCAGGTCATCGGCAGCAAAGTGGTTTTTTACGTCTATATACCACCATTCTCCTTTCTCGCTGATGACTTCGCCGACTAATTGCCGGGATGTACTTATCGAGCTGCCCCGATCGTATTGCTGATAATCCTGATGATTGTGACGTTGGAGAAATCCATCGGTGTACCCCCGGTTGGCCAGATGCGCTAATTCGTTATACCAGTTAGGGTCAAAAGGCTGTCCGGCGTCTGCGGCATCAATGGCTTTACGGTAGACCTGAGCAGTGCGGGCACAGTAATAAAAGGACTTGGTGCGCCCTTCTATTTTCAGTGAATCTACGCCGATTTCGGTGAGGCGATGAACGTGCTGCACGGCACGTAAATCCCGCGAATTCATAATGTAGGTGCCGTGCTCATCTTCAAACGCGGCCATAGGTTCATCGGGTCGTTGCGGTTCTGTAATCAAAAACGGCTGCGACACCGGAGTACCTTTACCCAGCGTCGGTTCCACGGCTTCATCACTTGGAATAAACTGCCCTACCTCATCGGTTGTTGCCGGTTTTACATCGTATTGCCATCGACAAGCATTGGTGCAGGCCCCCTGATTCGGATCCCGTTTATTAATGTAGCCCGACAATAAGCAGCGGCCAGAATACGCCATGCAAAGCGCACCGTGCACAAAGACTTCCAGTTCAATATCAGGGCAGCGCTGGCGGATTTCTTCGATCTCGTTAAGGCTCAACTCGCGGGACAATATCACCCGTTTAATACCTTGTTGCTGCCAGAACTTCACAGCGGCCCAGTTTACGGCATTCGCCTGCACAGACAGATGTATTGGCAAGTCAGGAAAATGCTCGCGCGTAAGCATAATAATGCCCGGGTCAGACATGATCATCGCATCGGGCCGCAGCGCAGCAACCGGCCCAAGGTCACTGACAAAGGTTTTCAGCTTACTGTTATGCGGCGCAATATTGTTCACCACATACAGCTTTTTACCCATTTCCCATGTATAAGCACGGGCTTCAGCCAGCTTTTCCAGGGTAAATTCGTTGTTTCGTACTCGCAGAGAATAGCGAGGCTGGCCGGCATAGACCGCATCGGCGCCATACGCCAAAGCGTATTCCAGGTTTTTCATTGAACCGGCTGGCGAGAGCAACTCAGGTGTTCGCATAATGTGTCGTCGTTTCTTTTAGCAGTAGAAGCGCGACAGCATAGCGAGATTGTTAAACCGGTTATTAACCGAGATCAAACAGACACAAAAAAACCGCCCGGAGGCGGTTCTTTTACGTCGATTAACGCTTAAAGATTCGCGTTAAGGAATTCAGTTAACTGTGCTTTAGACAATGCGCCTACTTTTGTCGCTGCAACGTTACCGCCTTTAAACAGCAACAGGGTAGGAATACCACGGATGCCGTATTTAGGTGGAGTTTCATTATTTTCATCGACATTCAGCTTGCCAACTGTTAACTTGCCTTCAAAATCGGTTGCAATTTCTTCAAGAATAGGTGCAATCATTTTACAAGGGCCACACCACTCGGCCCAGAAGTCAACCAGCACAGGACCTTCAGCATTGATAACATCTGCTTCGAACTTATCGTCAGTCAACTGGATAATTTTGTCGCTCATTCTTTTCTCCGTAATTGGTCTGTCGCTGATTTGTTCAGCTCTACCATAAGTGTTATATAGAAACTGTTTTTTAATGCAAGCACTGATAAGCTATAAGCTATGCAAACAACTCATTTAACCGAAACTCATTTTTCCGATTTGCCTATCAATGGCAAAGTGATTGATGCCTTAAATGCGGCTAATTTTACGCATTGTACACCAATTCAGGCGTTGAGCTTACCTCCTTTATTAGAAGGTAACGATATCGCTGGTCAGGCACAAACCGGAACAGGTAAAACCATGGCATTTCTTGTCGCGACTTTCCATCACATTTTAAGTCGTGAACAGTCACCTGAAGATAAAAATGCCGGTCCCAGAGCCATTATTATGGCACCAACCCGCGAACTTGCTGTGCAAATATATAATGATGCAGAGCTACTCGGTAAACACACCGGACTTTCACTTGGCCTCATTTATGGGGGCGAAGGTTACCAAAGTCAACGAGAAACATTGCAGGATGGGGTAGATATCGTTATTGGTACGACCGGCCGCATTGTAGATTACTACAAGCAGGGCGTCTTTAGTCTGAAAAATATTCAGGTGGCCGTGCTGGATGAAGCCGATCGTATGTTTGATTTAGGCTTCATTAAAGACATACGCTTCTTATTCCGACGCATGCCTGCTGCGACTGAGCGCTTGAGCATGTTGTTCTCTGCCACGCTGAGCTACCGCGTGCAGGAACTTGCTTACGAGCATATGAACAACCCGACTCATGTTCAGGTTGAAGCTCAACAAATGACTGCAAGTCGTGTATCAGAAGAGTTGTTTTACCCATCTGATGACGACAAGATGCGCTTGTTACTGACGCTTATTGAAGAAGAGTGGCCAGACAAAGCCATTGTGTTTGCCAACACCAAACACAGCTGTGAGCGCGTAGCCGACTGGCTGGAAGCCGACGGTCACCGCGTTGGCTTGTTAAGCGGCGATGTGCCTCAAAAGAAACGTCTGGGCATTTTAGATGCCTTCACCAAGGGTGGTCTGGACATTCTGGTTGCAACTGATGTGGCTGCGCGAGGCTTGCACATTGAAGCTGTAACGCACGTATTTAACTACGATTTGCCTGACGACGCGGAAGATTATGTTCATCGTATCGGCCGAACAGGACGTGCAGGTAAGAGTGGCGTCGCGATCAGTTTCGCCTGTGAAAAATACGCATTAAACCTGCCAGCAATTGAAAGTTATATTAGTCATGCTATTCCAGTCACTGACTATGTGCACGATGCGCTTTTGGATGACATTACGCCGCCGAAGCAACGTCAACGCAGACAGAACCGACGTCCAACCAACCGTCGGGGTAAAGGCAGACCACCGCAGAAGAAATAATACGGCGTTAGTTTATGCAGCCTCAAACACAATATGACGCCGAGACACTCGGCGAGTACTATGCGGCCGTTGACCTGGGCTCAAACAGCTTCCACATGGTGGTAGTGCATGTGGTTAACGGCAGCGTGCAAATCATTGGCAAGGTAAAACAAAAAGTTCGACTGGCTGCTGGTCTCGACAAGGACATGGTCCTCAGCGAAGAGAGTATGCAGCGTGGCTGGCAGTGTCTGGAGACCTTTGCCGAACGACTGCAGGACATCCCCTCGTCAAATATTCGTGTTGTTGCCACAGCCACATTGAGGTTGGCACAAAACGCCCAGGACTTTATTGAGAAAGCTGAGCGGATTCTGACGCACCCGTTACAGGTGATTTCAGGTGAAGAGGAAGCCCGTCAAATTTATCTGGGGGTGGCTTACACTTCCGCTAATCAGGGTAATTCGCTGGTTATCGATATTGGCGGTGCCAGTACTGAAATCATTATTGGCAACGACATGCAACCTATTCATATGGTTAGCCTGGACATGGGTTGCGTGACCTTTATGGAGCGTTACTTCCTGGATGGCGAATTGTCTGAGGCCAACTTTGACCGCGCTATGGAAGCAGCCAATGCCTTGCTTGACCCGGTCGTTGATAGCTTTCTTTGCTTCGACTGGCACAATTGCCTGGGCGCATCTGGCACACCACAAGCCATTACTGAAATACTGGTAAAACAGGAAATCAGCGACGCTATTCGTCTGGATTACTTGTACAACCTGAAGCAACAGTGTATTGACTGTGGCAATCTGTCCAACCTCGTCATAGATGGCCTGGAGCCTAATCGCCAGCCTATTTTTCCAAGCGGTCTCACCATCCTGCTTGCGTTATTTGAACGCCTGAAAATAGCGACCATGAACATTTCCGGCGGCGCGCTGCGGGAAGGCCTGATCTACGGCATGCTCGACAATGTAAAACACAACGACCGCCGGACACAGACCATCAATACGGTTATCAGACGCTATCATATCGACAAACCCCACGCGGTGAATGTGAGAAAGCTTGCACTCAATCTCTGCAAGCAGCTGTGCAATCAAACGGATTTCTGTCACCTCGATACCGAAGCGGTACTCGATGCGGCGGCGATGTTGCATGAACTGGGCTTGCATATTGAGTACAAAAAACACCATGACCACGGTGCCTACATTCTCAATTATATCGACTTACCCGGTTATACCCGTCTGCAACGTGCGGCCATTCGCGACTTAGTGAAGTGTCACCGACAAACTATCGACATTGCGCCGTTTAACTTGTACCACGATGACGTGCGTACCATGTTAATGGGCCTGCTGCGCATTTTGCGTATTGCCGTGGTTGTGTGCCTGCGCCGTCATCAGCAGCATATTCCGGAGATCACGCTGGCAGTGAATGAACACGACTGGACACTTACTTTCCCGGAAGGCTGGTTAAAAGAACACCCGTTAATTAATGCTGAACTGGTCAATGAAGCCTGGCTTCAACACCGGGCAGGCTGGCACCTGACCTGCGTTTAATACCCATTCACTCACTAATCACCAGTGACACAAAAAAGCGAAGAACCGGGTTCTTCGCTTTTTTATTTGTTATCCGAGCTTTTGCTGACAGGTTCTAACCCTGCTTCAGAAGTTTTGCCGCTTCTGGGGCAAAATACGTCAGGATACCGTCGGCGCCGGCGCGTTTAAACGCCAATAGCGACTCCAGAATGACCTGCTCGCGGTTAAGCCAGCCATTTTCAAATGCCGCCATGTGCATGGCATATTCCCCACTCACCTGGTAAGCAAAAGTGGGTACTGCCAGTTCAGATTTACAGCGGCGAACGATATCCAGATAAGGCATACCCGGCTTAACCATGACCATATCTGCACCTTCTTCCAAATCCAGTGCAATTTCCGCAATGGCTTCGTCACTGTTGGCAGGGTCCATTTGATACGTCTTTTTATTCCCGCCTTTAATGTTGGCCGCTGAGCCGACTGCGTCGCGGAAAGGGCCGTAGTAGCTGGAGGCGTACTTGGCGGAATACGCCATAATACAGGTGTGTACGAAGCCCGCTTCTTCCAGAGCATCGCGAATGGCGCCAATGCGTCCATCCATCATGTCTGACGGCGCGACGATGTCCACACCCGCCTCAGCATGAGACAGCGCCTGCTTGATCAGAATTTCTACGGTTTCATCGTTTACCACATACCCGTCTTCATCAATGAGCCCATCCTGTCCGTGTGACGTGAAGGGATCCAATGCCACGTCTGAAATCAGCATCATGTCAGGCACGTGTTTCTTCAACTCGCGAATGGCCGTTTGCGCAATACCGTTGGGATTAAAGGCCTCACTGGCGCACAGTGATTTTGCTTCCATGGGTGTAACCGGAAATAACGCCAGACTGCGAATACCCAAATCGTAAGCGGCCTGCGCCTCCTTAACTAACAAGTCAATGGACAAGCGTTCAACGCCTGGCATCGACGGCACGGCCTCACGTTGATTCGCTCCGGGTAATACAAAGACCGGGTAGATCAAATCTGCTGCGCTCAACTGATTTTCAGCCACCATGGCACGCAGTCCATCCGTGCGACGTAATCTGCGCATTCTGCGCGGTAAGTATTGAGAATAAGACATGGATAAACCTTTACTGTTCTGCCACAACCCGGTTTCGGCCGGCTTGCTTGGCTTGATATAATCGTTCATCGGCCGTTTTTAGCAGGCTGGTTTCTTCATCGCCGAAAGCAATGACACCAGAGGCCACTCCTGCACTGATCGTCAGTGAAATCGAGGTACCATCAAACTGGCAGGGGTTTGCTTCGATCTCGGCGCGCATCGCTTCTAATAACTGCTGCGCCCCCGCCGTGTCGGTATTAGGCAAAATAAGGCCAAATTCCTCTCCGCCATAACGGCACACATCGTCAGACAGACGTTTTAATTGTTGTTGTAAGATGGTCGCCACGTGCTGAATACAGGCATCCCCTGCGCTGTGGCCATGCTGGTCGTTCACCGACTTGAAGTGGTCAATGTCGACCATAGCCAACGCCAATGGCGTTTGTTCACGACGGCTGCGTCGTCCCTCTGCCTGCAAACGTTTGTCAAAATGACGACGGTTGCGTATGCCTGTTAACGGGTCAATAGTGTTGAGTTTTTCAAGCTCGCGATTCGCTTCGGAGAGTTCTCTCAACGCAATTTCCAACTCCAGGGTGCGCTCGCCCACTTTATACTCTAATTCATCCTGAGTAGATTGTTGCAGATCAATCAGCGCCTGCTTTGCCCTGACAGCCTCGCGTTCTTTTTCCAGCGCATCTTCTTTGGCAGACAGCATAAAATCGCGTTGACGGCTGTAACTGATGGCCAGAATAAAGGCCAGCATCAGCACTTCGATGGTTGCACCGTATAACAACAGCACCTGAGACGGGATACTAATAGCCACAATGTCCAGGTTATCCAGACTCGCGGTAAACGCACTCACCAGTAATGCGCCCCAGGCCAGCGCATAATATCCGGCTACCGAGACTTTCTTACGCGCCAGCCATATTGCTACGCCCATGATTAAAAAGACGGTAATCGTAAGTAACACCAGGAAGATGCGAATGGACACTGCATAATCGAGAAACAGCGCGCTGGCAGCAATCAGACCAAATGCGCCGGCAAGGGCATTGAACACCGTTGATAACCGTTTGCTGTACGTGCGAATTTCCAGCAGGGACGCTGAAAATACCACTGCAAAAATCAGCGTTGTACTGGCAAAAAGTGAAATGGCTTTAGACTGAAACCAAGGCTGCGCTGGCCACAAGTATTTGTAGGCAAAACCATGTAATGTGGCTAATGTTAATCCCAGGCAAATGACATAGCCGGTATAGAAAATAAATGTCAGTGTGCGGGTGGTGAAAAAGAAAAATAAATTACTTAGCGCGATGGCCAGCAACAAACCAAAAAACAGCCCCATGACCAGATTTGTGTTACTGATGTGCTCCCAAAACGCCTTCTGCTGCCAAATTTTCACCGGCACTTTTACCACACTGGTAGACTGCACTCGCATGATAACGGAGACCGCACTGCCATAGTCAGGCACAGGGAACAAAAAGCCGTGATACTTATTATCGCGCTGCGCGAATGGCTGTGCGTCGCCGGCATGATAATGGGTTGTTTCGCTACCATGTTGAATCCAGACATCGATGCTATCGAGTAATGGATACCCGATGTCGATATAGGTCCCATGCTGGTCTATCTGCGTTACAGGCAATGTGAATCGCAACCATATTGGTTCATCGGATAGCCCGGCATTAATAGGATTTACCGCTTCTTGCCAGGCTGAATCTGGCACGGCTAGAATAGACTCATACGAAGCTTGATTCTGCTCACTGACCCACTGGGTTACCGCCGGCCAGAAGTATTGTCTGGGTTGATTCAGTGCATTGTTGGTAAATAAAACCAATAAGGCCACCACAAAGACTACCGTCATGGCAAATAACCATTTGTCGGTAATTCGAGTAGTGGGCGCACTAAACTGCATTTGTCTACCTACAAATTGAACAGGGTCAGGCTGTTGGTATAACTTGCCTGCTCTATAATCTCAAGCTCTTGCTTTACAAGGGTCGCCAGCGCTTGTCCAATGTGCGGCAAATTAGCAGGCGTGTTGTTTCGGCGCCGCGGCTTAAGAGTTTTAGGGTACAAGTACGGCGCATCGGTTTCCAGAATCAAACGCTCCAACGGCAGTTGCTGTACCGCGTCACGCAGGCTGCTACCGCGTCTTTCGTCACATAACCAGCCAGTCACGCCAATATATAATCCTAATGCCAGATACGACTTCATTTGCACAGCATCACCCGTAAAACAGTGTGCAATTCCGCCGGGCAATGCCGGTAAATATTGCGCTAATAACTGATGCTGATGATCAAACGCATCACGTTCATGCAAGTACACTGGCTTTTTCAATTCAGTGGCAATCGATAGCTGTCGTTCAAATACACTGCGTTGGACCTCTCTTGGAGAGAAGTCCCGGTTGTAGTCCAAACCACACTCTCCGATGGCGACTACACCAGGTAGTGTCGCCTTTTCAATGAGTATGTCCCAATGCTCAGGTCTGGCATCTTTCGCGTGATGAGGATGAATACCGAGGGTGTAACAAAGCCTGTCGGGGTGCTGAAGATATAACTGTTCAGCCACTTCCCACTCGTCGGGGTGAGTGGTGATCAAACACAACCGATCTACCCCGGCTTGCGCCGCCAATGTGATTGTTTGTTCGGCAGGCATTCTGTCGTCAAACAAGTTAACCCCAGCATCAAACCACGGCATTTATTTGATCCGTTTAACTTTTATTCGACCGTTAACCCCGTCATGCCCCAGGTAAAAAGAACCCAATGAACCGCGTTCAATATACACGTCCATGTCTTTTTTAAGCTTGAAGTATCTTGAGTCCACTTGCTGCCAGACAGCACCTGACACCATGTGGATGACCTGTTTACCGCGAATGGTTTTTGTGATGTCTGCGATTGTGTCTGAAATATCCTCTATTTCATCCACTTCAGATTTAACCTGCAAACCAAACTGACTCTCAGGTTTTGGTTTTACAGCCGGCTCAACGGGCTGTGTTGGTGCGGGCGCTGGAGCTGGTTGTACTGGCTTCACTTGCTGACGTCTTTCTTCAGCAATTTCCGTCACGGATTTGTCCATACGCTCAGGCATTGGCTTTTTATTGGCAAGCGGTGAAAGGTCAATAGCATCGTAGCAGGCAAGGCGTTCAATGACATTATCCTTGGCCCGGCATTCTGTCAGTGCCTGTTCCAGCGTCGTGGCCTGAGCAGCAGATATAGCGGAGAAGAATAAACCCAGTGGCAATAGCAGCTTAGTACGTAAACTCATGTTTCTGTCCTGTTGTGCCGGTAATGTGGATGTAAATCCTAACCGGTCAGTTAGCCTGAATAAGCCCGCTCACAGCCTTATTCAGCAGACGCGTCTTCGTCGTCTTTTTTTGAATAAATTCCGCCTACAATGACACCAAACTCAAACAAAATCCACATTGGCACTGCCAGTAGTGTTTGTGAAATGACATCCGGAGGCGTTAGCAGCATTCCAACAATAAATGCCGCTACGACGACATAAGGACGTTTCTGGCGCAAACTGTCTGCATCGGTAATGCCGGTCCAACACAACAACACGATAGCTACCGGGATTTCAAAAGACATACCGAATGCAAAAAACAGCTTAAGGACAAAATTCAGGTAGCTGTTTATATCGGTGGCCACGGTTACGCCTTCAGGTGCAACCGACGTAAAAAACGCAAACGCGATGGGAAACACAACGAAGTACGCAAACGCCATTCCTGCATAAAACAGCAAGGTGCTGGACAGCAACAGCGGTGCCACCAGCTTTTTTTCATTGCGGTATAAGCCCGGTGCGACAAAGCCCCAAACCTGATACAACACGAAAGGAATAGCAATAAAGAAGGACAACACCAAGGTGAGTTTAAACGGTGCGAAGAAAGGCGAGGCAACGTCAGTTGCTATCATGGAAGCGTTGTCAGGCAACGTATTTAGCAACGGCTCTGCCAACAACTGGTAAAGATCATTGGCAAAATAGGCCAAACACAAAAACACCACCATTACACTAAGCAGTGCCCGCAGAATTCGGGTACGCAGCTCAATGAGGTGCGAAATTAAACTGTTTTCTTCAGACATCTAAGGCTTTTTATACGGTTCTTGAACAGACTCAGCGGCTTTCTTCAATTCATCAACACTGTCTTGTAATTCCGGTGTTAAGTCCTTCAGGCCTTGCTGCTCCGCTTTTTTCAAATTCTCATGTAACTCATGTACACGAAGCTGGTGTTCCACCTCCTGTTTAAACCCTGAGGCCATATTGCGCACACTACGCACTGTTTTCAGCGTAGAGCGAATAGCCCCGGGTAAACGTTCCGGCCCCAGCACTAACAGTGCCAGTACACCTATCACCAGGATTTCAAAAAACCCAATATCAAACATTATTGCTTTTCTTTAACGTCACTTTCAGTTTTAGTTGACGCCGTTGCGGCAGGTTTTTCTTCTACCTTGGCCTGGCTGTCTTTGAAGTCAGCATCTGCTTCTTCATCGGTCACAGCTTTCTTAAAGCCTTTTACCGCACCACCCAGATCAGAGCCAATGCTCTTTAACCGCTTAGTTCCAAACAGCAACACAACAATCAACAATACGATCAGCAGTTGCCACAAACTTATTCCACCCATAAAAACCTCTAACTTACTTCTGTTTACACAGTATGCCACCGACAGCGTGGCCGGGCAGTACTTTTATCCCTGAATCACTACATTCTACCGAGCCTGCACGGATAAGCCAGCATTTGTTAGCTGGTCTAACCGAATAATTTCACCTTTGTTGACCACGCTAATGACATGAGCTGTAACGAAAAATCATTTGCAGGTACCGTATTTATCGCGCAAGCTTAATAGTAGCGATTCAGCACTGTATTAGGACCGGGCCGCCAATGATTCGTTCCCTACTCGCACAGCATCCCACAACTAAAAGGATTTAGTATTTGAAAGCACCGTTCAGACGTAAGGGGCGTTGGTATGTATTTATTCTACTGATTACCGTTTCAACACCAGTCAACGCCGACGAGCAGACGGAGAACCCCCCCCAGCCCGCCGCCGATGATGCCTGGCTGGACGTCTGGCACAGTAAGTTCAGTAATTCTATGGACTATACTGCGCAACAACTCGACGAGTTTTTTGCCCTGGAAGGCAGCGACAATCACAAGGATGCGCAAGCTGAAGGCCGGGTGAGATTTGGGCTTGAGCCCAGAACCCGTGATTTGATGGCAACCGACTTTCGCTTTCGGATCAGAGTAAAATTACCCGCGCTAAAAAACCGTGTCGAGCTGCTTTTGTCTGACGATGACGACTACACCCGACGAGATAATATCCGAGCGGCCAGAGACTCCGTTGATCACTTACAGGACTCTGCCAGTCTCGCCTTACGCTACCAGAAAAATGACAACTCAAAATTGTCGCATCGCATTGGGGCGGGACGCGGAGATCAACTGTTTGCCCGCAGTCGTTACGAAGATGACATTTGGTTCGCGGAAGATTTTAAGCTCGACTACGATGGTGAAATTTACTATTACACCCGGGACCAGTTTGGTGCAGAACTTGGCCTAAACTTTACCCAAATGCTGGAAGAAGACCAGTTTGTCAGACTCCAAAACCGCTACTATTACAGAGACAGGAGCACTGATTGGTTATGGCGCCACGAACTACAGTACCTGCGGCCGCTGACTGACCAAAGCGCCTTGCTTTACACCTTTTTTGTAAAGGGCCTGACCAAACCAAACCATCACGTCACTGAGGTTTACACTAGTGTAAGGTGGCGCACAAACTATCGCCGCAGTTGGTTATTTTTCGAATTAGAACCCTTTGTTATCTGGCTGAAACAAGAGCATTTTTCCCCTTCTTACGGGCTCGCCGTGCGGTTTGAATTCTACTATGGCAGCAACTGACATCCGACAACTGTTTACTTTTTACTCAATACGTGATTAGCTTAATGTTCACTCGAACGATGCGTAAATCATTGGGTTTATGTTGCGTGCATCGAAAGAATTGGGTTTAATATTCGCCCGATTTTATTACTAATGGATTGCTGAACAGGGAGATACTTTCGCATGTGTATCAAGAATGCCATTCGCTGTGCGCTTTTCTTGGTGTTGTCTTTACCTGCGTTTGCCCTTCAGCCAGAACATGATGATTTACTCACGTTTTTTCGAGCTAATGTTCATACCAGCGGACCTCAGGTGTCCATGTTGCCTCCTCAAAAGCGAACTTCAGTGGTAAATGAAGAGGCCATTCAGTTAATGTTTTCTGCTTTCACCGCATTCATGGTCGTCGTTGCTATTCGCAGTCAGCAACGTCAGGACTACACGCAGTTTCGCCAGTGTAGTCAACAGGATTAGAATTCGTTTACCCATTCCGTAAGCGACGTCGCAGTACATACAAAAAACCCCGGTAATTACCGGGGTTTTTTGTTTAATTAGCTGTGCAAGCTAGGGTCTCAGTGCACGCTCACCGCGCGCTAATCCACACACACCGGTGCGAGAAGATTCAATGATCTCCGTACACTGGGCCATAGTGGTAGCGAACGCATCAAGCTTGTCAGTGGTGCCCGTCACTTCCATAGTGTAGTTGTTTACTGATACATCCAGGATATTGGCCCGGAAAATATCTGCATTGCGCTTAACTTCAGCACGGATAGCTTCGGTGCGCGTGGCGACTTTAATCAGCATCATTTCACGCTCAATGTGCGCATTTTCTGTTAAATCAACGACTTTGAGCACGTCGACTAATTTGTTTACCTGCTTGGTAATCTGTTCGATTACCTTATCATCACCATGCGTAATAATAGTCAGGCGAGACAGGCTAGGATCTTCAGTCGGTGCTACACATAAAGAATCAACGTTATAACCGCGTTGTGAAAACACGCCAACAATTCTCGACAAAGCACCCGGTGCGTTTTCCATTAATACCGATATGATTCTTTTCATCAGGTTCTCTCCGTCTTGCTTAAACGCATGTCGTCCATTGCGCCGTACTTAATTTGCATGGGGTATACGTGTTCGTTTTGGTCAACTGCAATGTCCATGAACACCAGACGATCGGTTAAGCTAAAACACTTCTCCATCGCGGCATCGAGTTGGTCCAGTGAGTCGACTTTGATACCAACGTGACCGTAAGCCTCAGCCAGTTTGACGAAGTCAGGTAAAGAATCCATATAAGAATGAGAGTGACGCCCTTTATAAATCATATCCTGCCACTGACGCACCATACCTAACGCACGGTTGTTCAGTGAAATAATTTTAATTGGCAGGTTGTACTGTAAACAGGTCGCCAGTTCCTGGATGTTCATCTGGATACTGCCGTCGCCCGTAACAACCACAGACGTTGCTTCCGGATGCGCAAACTGCACCCCCATCGCAGCCGGTAAACCAAAGCCCATAGTGCCCAGGCCACCCGAGTTAATCCACTGACGTGGTTTGGCGTACGGGTAATAAAGCGCAGCAAACATCTGGTGCTGACCTACGTCTGAGCTGACGTACGCTTTGCCGTCGGTATATTTGTACAGCGCTTCAATAACGCGTTGTGGCTTGATCACGGTGTCGCCCTGATCATAGGTCAGACACTGACGTGAACGCCATTGATCAATTTGCTGCCACCAGTCAGCAAGCTTTTCTGACTGCCCGGACAATTCTTCGGGCTTAAGCAGCTCCAGAACTTGCTCGACAACCACGTCGACTGAACCCACAACCGGAATATGTGCATTGACGGTTTTGGAAATCGACGCCGGGTCGATATCAACATGAATAATTTCTGCGTGTGGGCAGAACTTCGCTACGTTATTGGTCACCCGGTCATCAAAACGTGCACCCAGCGCAAGAATGCAGTCTGCGTTGTGCATGGTTTTGTTTGCTTCCATGGTACCGTGCATACCCAGCATACCCACAAATTGTGGATGTGTTCCCGGAAACGCACCGAGTCCCATGAGGGTACAGGTTACCGGCGAATTGAGCAGTTCAGCCAGTTTCGTAACCAGGCCAGACGCTTCTGCGGTAACAGCACCACCGCCTACGTATAGTACCGGACGCTCAGCTTTCTTAAGCGACGCTACTGCTTTCTTAACCTGCTTGGTATGGCCGCGAACGGTTGGGTTGTATGAACGCATCTCAACGCTGCTTGGATACACATACGGGTGTTCTTCCATCACGTTAACGATGTCTTTAGGTAAATCAACTACCACCGGGCCAGGGCGCCCTGTGTTAGCAATATAGTATGCTTTGGCAATTGCCTCAGGAATATCTACAGCGCGCTTCACCAGGAAGCTGTGCTTCACAATTGGGCGGGAACAACCCACCATGTCTGTTTCCTGAAACGCGTCCTCGCCGATGTGCATTGACGGCACCTGGCCAGACAATACAACCATTGGAATTGAATCCATATACGCTGTTGCGATACCGGTCAGGGTATTTGTTGCCCCTGGGCCAGAGGTGACCAGGACCGTACCCGTTTTGCCGGTCGAACGCGCATAACCGTCTGCCATATGAGCAGCCGCTTGTTCGTGACGTACGAGGACATGTTTGACATCATCCTGAGCAAATAATGCATCATAAATGTCAAGTACGGCACCACCCGGGTAACCGAATACATGTGTAACTCCTACATCTTTTAGCGCTTCCACCACCATGGCGGCGCCCGACATCATCTTCACGGTGTTATCTCCTATTGGATAATTGTGCCTGTTACAGCGTAAAAATTAACCGTAACAAGTGAAAAACACAGTTCGTCGAACGAGAAAAATGGCAAAATCTGTTTCTCACCTCATTACGGTACGCGGACTATAACGAAGCAGTTAGGAAGATAAAACAGTTTTATGAATAAAAGTGAGACATATATCCCAATAATGGAAATAATTAGGATAAATCTTTCGATTTTTTGAATTTTTCATCAATAATCGAAATAACTATTCACATTAAATTAACACTAAAGCTGTATAAAAAACACTCCAACCCCGCTTAAACATTGGCCCGCAGAGCAACTTGACAAAATTACAACAATTTTCAATAACGGCAAAAATTAGGATAAACATTTCGATTGGCGTGTAATTTGAGTAATAGTGATGACTTTTATGCACTCTGAAAAAGGCCCTAATCTAAAACGAATACTGCGGTCAGGCTGTACAGATATTGTGTTATGGCCTATAAGTAAGGCCTACTCATCGTAACGTTTGTTCCGGTTGAAGAACCGGCGTTTATCTGTTCAGGGGGTACAGTGAATTACGTTCTATCATCGGCCGATAAAGCAGATCTTATCGCCTCACTAGCCAGACTCACCGCTTGTGGTGGTTTGTTTTATCGCACGTTTTACGAAGAGTTCATCGCCGCTGATCGACGTATTAAACAATTAATGAGTGATACTGACTCCAGCCGCAGACAGCGGATACTGGCTCAGTCACTCACGTTTACGGTGTTAGGCGCAGATGGTGTTACCGCGCCACAGGAATTAAGAAAACTTATCGACTCACATGGCCCAAATGGTTTAAACATTTCCGCCGATATGATGATGAAATGGCGCGGCGCGCTATTAAGAGCTGTAGAAAAACACGACCCTGAATACAACAACAACGTGGAACATATTTGGGGCACTGCAGCGCTACATTTGATTGAACACTTCCAACCACCAGACGCATGACGCTGTACCCAGCGCACAAAGGACATCGCGCTAGAAAGCGAGCCAAAGTCGGAATTGGCTCACCCTACGTACACAGGCATCGAATACTGTCTGACGTTATTTCTTTTTCGGCACCCAGGCCCAAATCATTTCACACAGAATGGGTTCAATGTTTTGTGCGTCGGTAACCTTAACCTGCACGGTGACTTCACCCTTTTCCTGCTCCTGCATCATCGCGATTTGCTCGTCCGTGAGTGACGCAACCGCCAGCATATCACCCTGAGCACGCTTTACGTACTGCAGGTTCATGGATTTAATAAGCGGTAACTTATCACCGGGTAAATTTACACCCACTATAAACCCCGTAGCAGATTCTGCCAGCAAGGCCATTGCAGCGGCGTGCACACTACCTATGTGATTTTGTACTTTCTTGTAGTTTTTCTGGCGGAATGTTACCTGCTTTAGGTTCGTCCCCAGAATATCGACTTTTGCTGTGCCAGCCAGCTTGACTTTGTATCTGAACATCCAGGTCAGCAAGCGCTGGCGTAGCCACAATGGATACTGATTAGCTTTTTGCGCAAATGCGCGAAGTGGATTGTGCTTCATAGCTTTATTTTCATTACTGGTCATACCAGAAGAGTAGTCGGTTCT
>NZ_CFIDRX010000086.1:0-17337 GCF_984433645.1 Marisediminitalea sp. | reverse complement strand
TGCCAAAGCAAAGCGATATCAATGCATTATCCAGGAAGCAGGTAATCGATATTTTTATGGGCCGTTTTGATTTTCTCGAAAATGGCCAGAAAATAAAGCCCGTAGATTACGATAACGGTTATCCATTCAGAGAGCAGTTTTATCGCTCTCTAGTCAACAAATCCGAACGTCAGATTGCGGCATACTGGTCGCGCTTATTATTCTCTGGTCGGGCGAAGCCACCAACACAAGTCGCCAGTGTAGAAGTGAGCATTGATGAACTCAGTAATGACACGTCTATGATCACATACGTACCGGTCAATTTGGTTTCAGAGGAGATGAAAATTGTTCTTGTTCTGGAATAACCGTAAAAGCGTCTTTGTCATCACCTGCTTGTTATTTTCTATCTGTTCAGCAGGGAATGTAAATGCACAAGTGAGCGTGAACGGTTTTGCGACTGTAGGTTACACAAGCAGTAACGCTGACGACTTGGTTTTTCGTTCTGCAATTAATCGCTGGCCAGAAGAAGGCAGTAACTTTAAAACTGAATCAGCTCTGGGCCTTCAGCTTAACTATCAGGTGTCTGACAAAGTCGACATTGTTGTACAGAGTTTGCTCGAAAATAAAAACTATGACCAGGTCATGGATTATTTTGAAATGGCGTTTGTACGATATCAGTTTGACCGCAACTGGTCGGCTAGAGCGGGCCGAATAAACTACAACGCTTATCTGTTATCAGAGTATATCCATGTTGGATACAGTTATTTGTGGGCCGCGCCACCCATGGAGTATTACACGCCTTCTTCCAATTTGTCGTATATCGATGGCGCCGAAGTGCAATACCGTAAATCCTATTCGTCAGGCGTTTTACAAGCTGCGTTGGCAGTAGGAACCAGTAAGGCCGACGTACTAAACAACAGGTCTAATTATTTTCTGGAATACGATTATGTTTTTAATGCGTCTGTGATGTTTGAAACGGACGAGTGGGCTATTAAGGGCACATTAAGTCAGTTCCATGGTAAGCGCTCTTTTTTTGGTAGCCTGAATACGTTCCAGGCCAATCTGCGGGAGATTCCTTCAACCTGGTGGCCTGAAGCCCAAGCAATGTCTGACGATCTTGACTTTGAAGGTAAGCATGTAAATTACGCTGCTTTGGGGTATAGCTATAACAATGGTGAGTATATTGTCATGGCAGAAATGGCCATGCTGGATGTCGAGTGGAGCGTTTTAGGGAATCTCGCTTACGGATACGCCAGCCTTGGCTATATTTGGGGTGATTTTACACCTTACGTTACCGTTGCAACGATCAATACAACGGAAAAGCGCAATGTAATCGCTGAACCAGATTATGCAGAGGTTACTGACCCTACAGCCATTCCTGGCCTCGCGCGAATGTACTTTGGTTATCAGTACCTGCTGGATATATCTCGTATAGAGCAGTCTTCTGCTGCTGTAGGGGTGCGGTGGGATTTTGCCGCAAATTGGGCGTTGAAGGCGCAGTTTACCGCATTTGAATTACAAGGCCCTGGTTACGGAATGTGGGGCAGCGATCAGCAAGTCAGTATTGAAGATACGCGTGATGTTAATGTGTTTAACCTCAATCTCAATGTTATATTCTAACGGCGTTATAAATAGCGATGAGAAAGCTTACAGATAGGTTACATGTCAGGCTTGCATTCGTGGTTGGGATAGTTGGCATTTTGGTGTCAATTGCCGGCAGTTTTATTGTATTTCAGCTCGCTCAGGCTGAACAGCAGCGTTTCAGCGCGCATTTACTCAATCAAATAGCGCAAGGTTCAGTAAAGCCCGCAGCGATTTCTGTCTATGTGAATGATATTGAACTTGCTCAGGAAATCCTCGCCAGTTTGCAAATAAATGATTTGATACTCGCGGCGGAAATTCGCAACGAAAACGGTGTCGTTGCAGAGACATCACTAAAAGACCTATCTGGTTCACCTATCGCATTTGCTCTTCCACACCCTTTCCTGGATTCCGACGTGGTAGGTGAGTTATTGGTATATCCCGACAATGTGTTTATACAAAGCCTGGCAATCAGTGATGCACGTAACAGCGTGTGGGAAATGATGCTGGTTTCTATGGCACTCACGCTAACGATGTATGTGGCAATATATCAATTACTCTCACGCCCGCTAATCAAATTATCAACGGCGTTTGAGCGAGTCGACCCGAGTAACCCTGAGTTATTGGAGAAAATTGATATCCAATACACCAGAAAGGATGAAGTAGGCTTTTTAATAAGCGGTATCAACCGACTCATCCATGCTGTACGAATTAACTTCGTTGCTGAACGTCGCCTGCGAATGCGGACTGAAAAGCTGGAACAGCGCTTTAGACTGGTGTTTGACAAAGCGTCGGTAGGGATTGGCCTGATCTCGACTCACAAAGGTATTCTGCTTGAGAACCCCGTTTTTCACGATATTGTTGGGCAGATTTGCTCACTCCACGATTTCGTCAATATGTTTGACAATCCTGAGGTGGTGTCAGAAGCAATTCATGAGTTAAGAACCACGCAGCAGTCCAGCCCAATAACGATAGACCTGTCGTACCAGAACAGCGAGCAGCAAACCCGATGGGTAAATTGTCTGTTCGCGCTTGTAATCGACCAGCGAAGCACTGAACGCAATGACGATATGCTCATTGAAGTTATTCTGAACGACGTGACTGAGCGAAAGGAAAAAGAGGCGAAATCCAAGTACCTGGCACAGCACGATGCACTGACCGGGTTGCTTAACCGACACGGCGGTGAAATTAAACTGCAGGCATTGCTGCAGTCGATCACTAACAAAACCATGACAGCGGTCATGCTCATCGACCTCGACAACTTCAAGCCCATCAACGACAGCTATGGCCACGATGCAGGTGATGTGGTGCTTCAGGAGACGGCTCAGCGCATTAAACGGCTCTTTAATGACGATGATGACGTTTGTTGCCGATGGGGCGGTGACGAATTCGTCGTTGGCTTCCGGCGCGATGTATTATTACCGTCGGCGTTGGAAACCTTGTGTAATACACTGTTGCACGGTATTGAAATGCCAATCACCCTGACTAACACACAACACTGTGCAATCTCTGCCAGTATTGGTGTTGCAGTGGCGTATTCACCTACACAAAGCCTGGAGGCTTTGCTAAATGAAGCTGATGAGGCCATGTATCAGGTCAAACGTGAAGGCCGTTCCAACTACATGATTGTCTGACCAGTTTTGCTGGTCTCATTGCGTTGTCGCTTCATCTTAAGCGTAGGCAAGTGTTCGCGATCCCTTATCCAAAAGTCTATATAATCTGTCATAACTCTAATGTTTAACTATGGTGGTTTATGGCATCTGTAGCGATTGTATTATTAGGTATCGCTGGCATGTTGGCCGGCTGGTTTTTATATTCCAAATTTATTGCAGAGAAAATTTTTAAGCTCAGCGAGAGCTTTGTTACGCCTGCTCATGAAGTGAATGATGGCATTGATTATGTGCCGACCAATAAAGTGGTGTTGTGGGGACACCATTTTACCTCAGTAGCGGGTGCTGCGCCCATCGTTGGCCCTGCTATTGCGGTCTATTGGGGCTGGGTACCTGCGGTACTGTGGGTGGTTTTCGGCACTATCTTTTTTGCAGGTATTCACGATATGGGCGCTTTATGGGCCAGTGCACGACACAAAGGCAAATCCATGGGCGCTTTGTCTGAAAGCGTGATTGGTAAACGCACTCGGGCGCTGTTCATGATTGTTGTGTTCCTGGTGTTGCTCATGGTAAACGCCGTGTTTGGTGTGGTTATTGCGAATAGCTTTGTGTCTCAGCCTAACGCCGTATTCCCGGCCTGGATGGCGATAGTTGTGGCGCTGGTTATCGGCCAGTTAATAAAGCGTCAGTTCAGTCTTATTCCACTGTGTATTATTGGCATTATCGTGCTATACGCGTCTGTGTACGCTGGCAGTTATTTACCAATAAGTTTGCCAGAGACCATCATGGGCTTATCTGACAAAGCATCGTGGATCATCATTTTGTTTGTTTACGCCATGATTGCGTCGTTGTTACCGGTTTGGATGTTGTTACAGCCTCGCGACTTTATTAACGGTATGCAACTTATTGTTGGGTTGTTTTTATTGTACGGCGCGGTCTTTTTCTCATTGCCCGACATCACTGCGCCAGCGTTTAATAAAGCTACCGCAGTAGACACGCCGAGCATTATTCCTTTGCTGTTCGTAACGATAGCCTGTGGCGCAGTATCCGGCTTTCACGGTATTGTTTCTTCCGGTACCAGCTCCAAGCAGCTTGATAAAGAAACCGACGCTCGCTTTGTTGGTTATTTGGGAGCCGTTGGTGAAGGCTCACTGGCACTTATCACTATCGTCGCGGTCAGCGGCGTAGCGCTTGCCGCATCGCCGCAGGAGTGGCACGAAGTGTATAGCCACCTTGGCGCTGGCAGCGTGAGCGCTTTCATTACCGGTGGTGCGAATCTTATTGAACAGGGTTGGGGATTGTCAGTGTCGTTCTCGTCCACCATCCTTGCAGTTATGGTTGTGCTTTTTGCCGGTACGACTATGGATTCTGGTGTCCGTCTGCAGCGCTACATTATTCAGGAGTGGGGAGAGATCTATCAAATCCCGGCGTTAAAAAACGGCCTGGTGGCAACGTTGGTTGCTGTTGGTACCTGCCTGTTACTGGCATTTGGTGCCGGCGGCTCTTCCGGTAGCGGCGGAATGATCATCTGGCCTTTATTTGGTTCCACTAATCAGATACTTGCAAGTATGACGTTGCTGGTTATTTCGGTCATGTTAATCAAGCTGAAACGTCCGGCTATTTACACCCTGGTGCCTATGATGTTTGTCATTGTGATGGCGTTTTTAGCAGGCGTTATCAAATTAAAAGAATACTACCTGGCAGGCAACTATTTGCTGGTTGGGTTGGATGCCATAGTGCTTGTGGTGAGTGTGCTGGTTATGCTCGAATCCTGGTCGGTGATCCGGCGATTTAAAGCAGTACAATAATCGCAAGTTAGTTTGTATCGCGAGTTGTTTTGTATCAAATATAAAAACGCCAGGCATGTGCCTGGCGTTTTTACTTATCCTTGTCACAAGGGCGTTAGAGATAAGCCCTGAAAATACCAGCCGTGATAATTGCTAAAGACACTGAATACAACACCAAAGTAATTTGGTCACATAATCGAGTTTTTGACATCATTCGTACCTCTTATCAGCGAATGTAATATAATTGTAACGAACTGTTCTGTGTTTGTTAATTATTCTTTGGTCTTAGATTGTGGGTTGTATCTTCAGGTACAACCCGCATAATAAATCGCTGAGGCTGTATTGCCAGCCAATGGACTTTGACAAGGAACCGGACCGAACACTATGTTGCTGCTGTTAATTTATATTTTTATCGCGCTGGGCTTTTCGTTTTTGTGCTCAGTCGCGGAGGCGGTGATATTGAGTGTATCGTCGGCATACATATCGCTCATGGAAAAAGAGGGCAAACCTAGCGGGAAGATCATTCGTGAACTCACCGATGACATCAATCGCCCGTTGTCGGCTATTTTAACCCTGAATACCATTGCTCATACTATGGGGGCGGCAGGTGCTGGTGCCCAGGCAGCGGTTGTGTTTGGCGACGCTTATCTCGGCATCATTTCGGCAATTCTGACTCTGCTGATCCTGGTGTTTTCAGAAATCATTCCGAAAACCCTTGGGGCTACCTATTGGCGTGGGCTAGCGCCAATTACCGCTTATTTTCTAAAATACCTGGTGATTGTACTACTTCCTTTTGTAAAGATGTCTCAATGGCTGACCAAAGGCTTCAAGGAAGAGTCTCCACTACGCGGGCTCAGCCGGGCTGAGCTGCATGCCATGGCCGATCTGAGCGGTCAGGAAGGGCAGTTAGACGAACACGAAGCGGTCTTCTTAAAAAGCTTGCTCAGTCTGAACGAATTAACCGTAAAAGACGCCATTACTCACCGTACCCAGGTGTTTTCAGTATCGGAAGATATGACGGTAGAAGCGTTTTTTCACAAACACAGCAATATTGAGTTTTCCCGAATCCCGGTTTATGAATCTCAGGACAGCGAACAAATCACCGGTTTTGTGTTACGTTCCGATTTACTGCTCGCTCAGGCCCGTGGCAACGGTGACTCACCCTTAAAGAAGTACAGCAAGAGTATGGTTACTGTGCTGGGCTCGATGCCGCTGTCTTCAACCTTCGACCACTTCCTTAAAAATCACATCCACATGTTATTAGTGGTCGATGAGTACGGTGGTCTAGAAGGCGTGCTTACATTGGAGGACTTATTGGAGCGATTACTTGGGGTCGATATTGTGGATGAAACAGACACCAAGGTGAGTATGCGCAGGCTGGCTTACATGATGTACCGACGCAAACAGCAAATGCTGCTGAAAAATGTACCCGACAGCAGCATGACTCAAGGCTCCGGTAAACAATAATAGGCGCTATTGCGTAGCCGGAAAGGTGGTGACCACACAAACCCCGGTATTATCCGGTAAATTGTTAAGCACAATACTGCCGTGGTGGAATCCTACAATAATGTTGGCAATGTACAGGCCCAGTCCCAGGTGGGGGGGGCCATCGGATTGATTCCCCTCTGCCCGCACCGATACCATAGACTGTGTTAGCTGTGATTGCATGCCCTGCGGTAGCAACGGCCCGGTATTGGTAATGCTCAACTTGATCTGACGTTGCTCCTGCCAGATATGTAAGGCAATGGTGCTGTCCTGAGTGCTGAATTCAACGGCATTGGCGATGATCTTATCCAGCATTTGCGCAATCAGATCCGGGGAACCCACCAAGGGCGCCTGTTTGGCCGATAGCTTTAATGTGAACTGACGCTGTGGATAAGCATATTGGTACCCCTCGACGCAGCCTTTAACCACTCGGGTTAAATCAAACTGTTCGGTGTCTTCCTGACTAATGGCCTGTTCAAGGCGGGTGGCCTCGCTCATACTGTTCAGAATACTGCTTAAACGACTGATCCCCGACTGTGCCCTGCTTAAAAATACTTGTTGCTGATCCGGGTCCTGTACCTGATTGAGCGTATCCAGTGATGAACGTACAACAGCGATGGGGGTACGTAGCTCGTGAGACAGCCTCGACGCCATATTTTCAAGGTATGAGTTGTATTGCTGCAAGCGGCTCAGTACGGCACTAAACGAGCGGGACAAATCGCCAATTTCATCGGCATTACGTGAGGGAGGTAATGTACCAATTATTTTTCCGTTTGAATCTATTACCGCTTCAGTATTGTCGCGGAGGTCGCGAATGCGACTGGAAATCCGGTGGGCGAACAATAATAACCCGGTTGTGCCCAGCAGCATGACGGCCAGGATAACGTGAAACAATTGCTCAAGTGCACGGTTGCGCAAGGTACGAATCCCGTGTGTGGTTTGTTCTACCACCACGGCACCCATGACGGCGTCGCCAATATAAATAGGATAGGCTGCCGACAGAATGACCGCTTTGTTGTCGGGCGTAAGCCGCCATAACGAATCGGGATTACCCGCCAGTGCGCGGTTAATGTCTTTACCGGCTAAGGCATATGCATCTGCCAGCTCGTCGACAAAGTCACCTGGCGGGCGAGTCAGAATCTGATAATAAAGCGGTAACAACCAGTTTTGTTCAATGTATTCCCATCCGCTATTTCCAGCCGGCCGTTGTTGTCCGGCGTTGAACCCTTGTGAGGAATGAATAGAGCCTGAGCGAGCCAACACCCGTTTGTGTTTGTCGATAACCCACACTCTTGAATCTGCATATCTAAGACCAGACAAAATGCGTTCGATTTCCGGTGACGGAGTTACGACCGTGCCCAGATCATCGCTTTGATTGGGATTCGCCGTGCCCATGGCGTATTGCTTGGTACGGTCTATTTCATCATCAACATCTACCAGTGCGAAGGCTAATGAGCCGGATGTCATGGTAATCGGAAAGCGTAACTCGATGCTATAACCATCCGGCGTTAGCAGCCAGCGGCCCTGTATTTGTAAAGCGTTGTCTGTCGCGCGGAAATATCGCGGGTCGCTGTCCAGTCGGTAAGCATTCACCCAGCCGGGTTTGTAGGGGGAAATAATATAACGCTGTAAGCTATCCTGGGCATCGAGCATGCCAATCAGCAGGTGATCAGAACGATCGACGCTCAAACTGTTCGGTGCACGAAACACCACCTTATCGTCATTGACCGCAAACATGGCGTAAAAATACTGATCAAAACGCCCAACCATATGTTGAAATGACATTGAAACGTCGGCACTGTCTTCAAACCAAGTCACGACATTATTGCTGCCGTACGACTGAATTAGCGGGGATACGGCTTGCCATTCCTGTAGTCGGCCGTCCAGCTGGATCGGCACATCAATCGGCGGGGCATATAAATCTGTGCCGGGCCGTACATTTTGCAAATAGGCCGACTGGCTGTCGAATAGGGCGGGGCGTTCGTGCAGCGCGGTGGCCACCGCCCGCGCCGTACCTATCATGGTTTGTTCCTGACCAATTCGAAGGTACTGTTCAAGTTCCCAAACGTATTTATACCCAAGCCAGGGAATTGCGAACAGGAACAGCGACAAAACAAGCAGCTGTAACCGAATTGAAAAACGTAACTTCAAAGCCTTTTCCCTAATCGACTATTGTTGCCAGCGGTAACCCATACCGTACACGGTATCAATGTGATCAAAGTCCGCATCCAGCTGAATAAACTTCTTACGCATGCGCTTGATATGTGAGGTGATGGTGGAATCATCAACCACCATACGGGATTCATCCATTAACTGTTGACGGCTCTTGACGTGCCCAGGGCGTTTGATTATTGCGTGCAGCATCCAGAATTCGGTCACGGTAAGTGCAACAGGCATTGTTTTCCAGCTCACTGTCATGCGGCTGACATCCACTAACAAATGACCAAGCTTGATAAGATCGCTGTCCTGTTTGGGGGTAGCAAGTAAATCAGTGCGGCGAAACAGTGCTGCAATGCGCGCTAGCAAGTGGGCCATGCTGATATCTTTAGTCAGGTAATCATCTGCACCCATGCGCAAACCACTGATGGTATCTACATCGTTGTCTCTGGCAGTAAAGAAAATAATCGGCAGGGTTTGCGATAACTGACGCAACTGCTGACAAAGCATAAAGCCGCCTTCCATTTCGTCTTTAAGGCCGATATCTATAATCGCTAAATCTGGTAAAGACTGCGTAAAAGCCGCACTGGCTGAAGGACGGTCTGCAAACGCATTAACCGTGTAGCCCTGGCCGGTTAAAGCGGCGGTATAATTGTCGCGGATGGCAATGTCGTCTTCTACAAGGGCAATGTTTCTTGGCATAGCAGTCTCTTTAAACAGTATTTACTAAGGTTTGTTCTGCGATAAAAGCGTTGATTCAGAACAAAATGAATAGACCAACAATTAGCGTGTGATAAGCACTATACATTAAGAGTGTTACTGACATGGCAAGTTCGGCATAAATTCCACGAACTTGCCATTTTTCTGCCACCTTTCGTTTTTGATATCCGTGATATCGGTAGCTTGCCTTAGTAGTAAACACGGGACTTACTCAAAACAGCCAGTCAGTCATCTGGCTCATCTTTTATGTCATTTTGCCCGGTTTGGTCAGGGTTAGCACATTTTTGCCACGACATTTCCTCAACAGCAGAAGCATTCAGCCATGAGAGCTTGTTGTAATAACACCATCGAATCAACACACCTCACTACTGTTTTAAAGGATATGACTATGCGTAAATCAACAATGTCAGCTTTAGTTTTAGCGACCACACTTACTGCCACTAGCGCTTATGCAAAAGAAAAAGAAACTGAATACGAACATGCGCCCGGCGTTGGTCTTGGCACAGGCGTCGTCATTGGCGCTATCGTTGCCGGGCCGGTTGGCGCAGCGGTTGCCGGTTTTATGGGCGCCATGCTGGGCAACGACATTCGCCAGGACAAAGCACTTGAGGCTAAGACTCAGCGCCTGTCAGCTCAGGCTCAATTGCTGTCTGAGCGGGATCGGGCTCTGATTGCAATGCGAAACCAGCTGCAGACGATGCAGCAAGCTTCAGTGACACAAGTCGCTATGCAGGAAGAAAGCACCACACCTTCTATTTCCTTGCAAAGCAGTGTGCAGTTCCAGACCGGAGCCTACGACATCGCCCCGGACTATCAAAAGCAACTGGACCTGATTGCCAAAACGCTGAAGGGCTATCCGACATTAACTGCGAGGCTAACCGGTCATGCAGACAAGCGGGGCAAAGACGAATACAACCAGGCATTGTCCATGCAACGGGCAATAAGTGTTAAGCAATATCTGATCAATAAGGGGGTAGACAGCCAACAAATACTCACAGTCGCACTGGGTGAATCTCAAAGTGCTTACGACGGCGGTGAACAAACGTTTTTTGACCGTAAAGTGGTTATTGAACTAGGCAATGAGGATGCTACGTTAACTGCCCAACGCTAGGTTTGTTTTGCGAGCGATAGTGTAACGTCGTTACGGAATGGTTTGAGCAGCCATTCCGTTTCGTTACTTACACACTACCTGGTTTTTGCCATTAAGCTTGGCCTCGTACAAGTTTATATCGGCAAGATCCAATATATCTTCGAGACTGTCCTGATCAAAGGCTTTGGTACTGATAGCCCCTGCGCTTAGCGTAACGCGGCTGTGTACAGTTTGCACATGCGGTATGTTGGTGTCGTAAACCGCTTTTACGATGTTTTGCGCTATTTTGCGAGTCGCCGTCATATCCGCGTCCGGCAGTATTGCCAAAAACTCTTCACCACCGTAACGAATCATGGCATCGCGTGAGCGGCGCCCGTGTTGTTGCAGTATTTTTGCGACTCTTTCCAGGCACTGATCGCCGTATAAGTGTCCATAGTGATCGTTGTACTGTTTGAAATAATCGATATCAAACAAGATCACGCCAAGTGGTTGTTGGTCACGCATGAGTTGTCGCGATAGCCTGGGGTACTCTTGCTTTAAATAATTGCGATTCAATAAACCGGTGAGAGAGTCGTGAAATGTCAGCGTTGTTAACGCGTCCATTCGCAGTTTACTTAGTAATTGATTGCGAACTCTGTGGATAAGCGTTTGTGCGATGACCGGCTTGGATACAAAGTCATTGCCGCCTGACTCCCAGCATTGCAGTTGCGATTCTTTGCTGACATTGCCCGTTATGAAAATAAGTGGAATATCATCCAGATCGTCATCGTGCTTGATGGCTTTACATAAATTCAGGCCGTTCATCTCCGGCATGTTGACATCAACCACTAACAAATCGGGTTTTTGTTGTTTACAGTAATTCAATGCGTCCGGAGCATTAGACACGGTTACGCACTGGCATAGATCGCTTAAAATCGTAGATATAACGGTGCGGCTGACATTGTCGTCGTCGACAATCAGCACGGTGCAGGATTCTATTGTTCTGGTGTCAAGCGCTAACATAAATGTGCTGTTGGCATGGGTTGCTCAATTATTCGTTAGTTCTGTTGTCATCCTGACAGATAATACCGCCGGTTTAAATTGTAATATTTATATTTTTAGCTAAAGTTGATGAAAAGTCTGTTCGATAACATAGTATCAGACAATATAATAAAAGTTGCGAATTAGCGTATAGGGCAATTCCTCGCTGTGCAATGCATTACTGCTCTACAGAGCAGGTTTTGAAACCGGGCGTTTTGACACTGCTGAAAATAACCTCGCAAACAATGACAATCATAATAAAGTCAGTGCTAAAGTGCTGACACACAGCAACGCGTAGGGGTGAATAGTGGTTAGCCGACTTCCCTTGCAACTGGTGGCTTTGTTCGTGCTGGTTGCAGTGGTATCGTCTTATTTGGCAAATAAATACATGGTTGATACTGTCAACGATGCTATCGCCGAAGACCTGACGGTAAACGCCAATGAGGTTTCTGCCATGCTGTCAGATCACCTCAATGAGTTTAAGAATGACGTAGAGTTTCTTCATAGTAGCCTCGGCGCTACTCGCATTCACACGCGTTTATCTCAACCCACTAAAGCTAATCTGGGTCTGCAATCCGTTGTGCCAGACTTTGAGACAGAAGAGCTGTTTAAAGCGTTTCTGGCGACGTCGCCAGCTTTTTTCCAGGTGCGCATCATTTTACCCAGTGGCGACGAGTATATTCGAATTGAGCGCCGGGGCGGCCGTGTCCTGCTAGCCAATGACGCAAACCTTCAGAACAAGGCGAATAAACGCTACGTTGAGCAAGGGCTATTACTGGCAAAGCACGAAACATTTGTGTCATCTGTGAGTCTGAATGAAGAGTACGGGAAAGTTGAGGTGCCTTACCGTCCGACTATTCGGATAGCAAAAGGGATCTACAGTGAACAAAACCAACTGGTTGGATTGTTGGTTGCCAATGCTGATCTGACATCACTACTTGCCAAGGTAGACGATCTCATTTCTTCCGATCTACACATAATTGTTGCCGATGAACACGGCACGATCATTAAACACCCTGAATCGGATTATCTGTTCGCTAGTCAATTGGGATCTGATACGTTGTTTTTCAGTCTGTACCAAAGAGAGCCCGCGCTTGATGCGAAAGGGATTGAGCATTTTTCTAATGTACGTGACTCGGGCGATCAGTTTGTCGGGCAGTCGCGGCGCTTTCAGATTGATGCCAGTCATTACATATTGTCGGTGGTGGGAAAGTCTGATGAAGAAATCAATGCGCTTTATAATCAGTCGCGTCTAAAAGTCTACAGTGCGCTGGGCTTTGTTCTCATTAGTTTTGCCGGTGTGTTTCTGCTTCTGTTTCGCAATATGAAGCATCACGAAGCGTTGGCTGAATCCAGAGCCGTGTCGCAAACGGTTGTTGAAAATAGCAACGATGCCATTTTGCTATTTGACAGGCAACACCGATTACTGGATATCAACCCCGCCGCTGAGGGATTGTTCAATGAGTCGCCAGAAGAGTTGTTAAATGCACCGTTGGATACGTCGTTTAATCAGTATGCCAGCACAACGTTATGTGAGTTACACAACGCCGCTAAGGCCCGTCGGTATAGTACTGAGGCCGAAATCGAATGGCGCGACGATTTGTCGATACGTTACTTTCGCTGCTTGCTGATTCCATTGGCCTATAAAGAAAAAGCCGGACAGTTTGCACTGTTGCTAAATGACGTTACCGCTATTAAAAAATATGCCGCAGAGCTTTCGGTGGCAAATCGTCATTTGGAAGACGCGGTAGCTGAGCGAACACAAGAGCTGGAAAAGGCACTTTCCGAGGTGAAGCAGGCTAATATCATTAAAACCCGGTTTATATCGTCAATCAGCCATGAAATGCGTACACCGCTGAATGGTATTCTGGGGGCAATGTCTATTCTTAAACGGGATCACGGTAACAAAGGCATCAACGACATTGTTGGTATGGCCGAAGTCAGCACCAATAGCCTGGCTATGTTGGTAAACGACATTCTGGATTTGTCGAAAATAGAGGCGGGCAAGCTGGATATTAATTTAGCGATGTTCAGCCCGGAAAAGCTCATTGAGGGCGTGTGTCAATCTCAGGCGGTTACGGCGTTTGCAAAGGATATCGACTTTTTCATTGATACCTCGGGTCTGAACGTTACGCAGTTGAAGAGCGACCCGTTCCGCATCACACAAGTTATCAATAATCTGGTCAGCAACGCCATTAAATTCACTCAGCAGGGGGCTGTGCAGGTTATTGCAAAAACAGAAGCTGATGACACTGCCAGCAATGTTAGGCTGGTGGTGACCGTTAAAGACTCCGGCATTGGGATCCAGGAAGAAGCTCAACAATCCCTGTTTACGATTTTCACTCAGGCCGATAGATCAATTGCAGCCAACTACGGCGGTTCCGGGTTGGGTCTGGCCATTTGTAAACAGTTATGCGAGTTACTGGGAGGAGAGATATCCCTCAAGTCTGCACTTCAACAGGGAACTGAAGTCACTTTTAGTATTCCTGCAACGGAATTTACATTAGTGCCTGCAACCAGAAAAGCGCGCTTGAATGGTTTTGAGATCGGATTGCTCTTTGTCGATGAAACAGAGCAACGGCCACTGATTAACTGTCTTCAGAATCTGGGGGCAGACGTGCGCCTCATTGATGCCAACACTATATTGTCAAATGACGATGCGCAATTATGTGTTCTGGTAAACCTCGATGCTGCCAATGCAGAGCAGTTAACTCAGGAATTCATTAACCGGCAGCAACCTGGCATCGACTACCGTTTGTTTGGACTGAGTCGAACCGGTTATACATTTGCCGCTACGGGTGAATCTCTTACCCCTATCCGCAAACCGGTCATGGTATCGTCTTTGTTGTCGGCTCTGGCAAATCAGCGAAGCGTTGATTTACCTGTTGTTGCCAACAAACGCAGAGATTCCGACAGGAAGCGCAGCCGAGCGTCTGATGCGTCACACTTTGATAATCAGACCATTCTTATTGTAGACGACAACAACATAAACCAGGATGTGGTGATGCATTTGTTGTCGGGCTTTGATTTGAACCTGCTGTTTGCCGAGGATGGCAAAGCGGCGCTCGATATCCTTCAGGCCCGTTACGAAAAAAATGAAGATGTCGATATTATTCTGATGGACTGCAACATGCCGGTCATGGATGGGTTCACCTGCACGCAAGCCGTTCGCAATGGGAAGGGCGGATTAAAATCCATGGGGGTTCCTATTATTGCCATGACGGCAAACGCAATGAAAGGGGAGCGGGATAAGTGCATTGAAGCGGGTATGGATGACTACATCACCAAGCCGGTTGAGTCCGATATTCTTATAGATAAGCTGTCGCTGTGGCTTAATCGGGATAGCGCAAAAGCGCCAGTACCTAAAACCCCTGAGGTCGAGGAAGGTACATCAGAGTCAGTCATATGGGACAAGAGTGACGCGCTACAGCGGTTGGCTGGTAACGAAGCACTCTTAAAACGCATAGTTAAAATGGTACTTGAGTCGCTTGATGATCGCTTGGCAGATATCGCCAACGCAATCGATAATGAAGACGCTGAAGCCCTGCGCCAGCATAGCCATAAACTCAAAGGCTCAGTAGGTGAGATTGGCGCTAAATCACTTCATATATTGTTGCAGTCTCTGGAACATCCTGGTGCAGAGCAGGACAATCGAGCTGTGTTTAGTCAGGTTGTCAAAGACAGCGAAATACTGCGTCAAACGTTAACTCAGTACATCGCAGCATAAGCAAGGCTCAGCACGTAAAGGGTTGAAAATACATTCCTCACCCCCATACTAGAGCCAGAACAAAAAGCTGGGGTAACCGACTATTGGGTCACCTGCGGTCAGGTTCACAATATACGACTATCCGGTGTAGTGAACACACCGGTTCTGCAAATGCCGCACGGCACATCGACTATTCCATGGAACAAAGCATGCAAGCGTTAACAATATCCGGGTTAACCAAGACCTATCGTGGCGGCGTTCAGGCGCTAAAAGGCGTTGATTTGAACGTAGCGGAGGGCGACTTTTTTGCGCTTCTCGGACCAAACGGGGCAGGTAAATCCACCTCAATCGGCATTATTAGTTCGCTGGTTAACCCCAGCAGTGGCGACGTAAAAGTGTTTGGCTACGATCTGCACACGCAAAAAGAGTTAGCGAAATCCTGCATTGGATTGGTCCCGCAGGAGTTTAACTTCAATCAGTTTGAGACCGTACTGCAAATCGTTGTGAATCAGGCCGGTTATTACGGTGTGCCGCGTCAGGTTGCAAACGAACGAGCGGAAAAGTACTTAACGCAACTGGATTTGTGGGAAAAACGCAATGCCAGGGCCAGAGAATTGTCTGGTGGTATGAAGCGCCGGCTTATGATTGCACGTGCGCTGATGCACGAACCCAAAATGCTGATCCTGGATGAACCGACTGCCGGGGTAGACATCGAAATCCGTCGTTCAATGTGGCGATTCCTGGAAGAGATTAACAACCAGGGGATCACCATTATTCTAACCACGCATTACCTTGAAGAAGCGGAAATGCTATGCCGCAATATCGCTATCATCGACAAGGGACAAATTGTTGAAAATACCTCGATGAAAGCGCTGTTGTCGAAGCTCAACATGGAAACCTTTGTACTCGATGTGCAAGGGGAAACCCAACAGCTCAAATTAGAAGGGTTCGAAAACAGATTGCTGGATCCCACGACGCTGGAAGTCGATGTCGCTAAGTCCGATGGATTAAATCCGGTCTTTTCGCAGTTAACCGAACAAGGGATTCAAGTAATGAGTATGCGTAACAAAGCGAACCGGTTGGAAGAATTGTTTGTTAGTCTGGTTGAGGCTGGCCGTAAGGAGCAAGCGTAATGTCTGCAGGAAATAATTGGGTCGCACTGACCACTATTTGGATCAAGGAATGCACGCGCTTTTTGCGCATCTGGGTTCAGACTCTGGTGCCGCCGGCCATTACCATGAGCCTTTATTTCGTCATATTCGGAAACCTGATCGGACAGCGAATTGGCGACATGGGGGGCTTCAGCTATATGGAGTTTATTGTACCCGGTTTGATTATGATGTCGGTGATCACCAACTCATACGCCAACGTTTCTTCGTCGTTTTTTAGCGCTAAGTTTCAGCGGAATCTGGAAGAAATGCTGGTAGCGCCGGTGCTAACCTGGGTCATCATCCTGGGGTATATTGGCGGCGGCGTAGCGCGAGCAATGCTTATTGGTTTGATTGTATCTGTGGTGTCCATGCTGTTTGTCGATGTTAGTATTCACAGCCTGCCCGTTATCGTGATTACGTTATTATTAACGGCCACCTTGTTCGCGACCGCCGGATTAGTCAATGGTATTTTCGCTAAGACCTTCGACGATATCAGTTTGATCCCCACCTTTGTGTTAACACCGCTAACCTATCTTGGTGGCGTGTTCTATTCGTTGAGCCTGTTACCTGAATTCTGGCAATGGGTAAGTAAAGCGAACCCCATAGTGTATATGGTGAATGGTTTCCGTTACGGCTTTTTGGGTGTCTCCGATGTCAATATTGGCGCGGCAATGGGCGTATTGGTTGTGTTTAACATTGCGTTATTTACAGTAGCTTATACGCTATTAAAGCGCGGAACCGGAATTCGAACCTAACTACTATGCAAGGTAACTCTCGTACAGTGGAGACCACACAAGCAGGTATCCACGAAAAACTCGACAAGCTGGTGGCCCGGTATCGGGCCCACACCCATCAACGGCCGGTATCCGAGCATACTCGATTGGCATTTGATGACTTTACGGCCTGGTTGGGCGACTGGCAGGGGGCGTTAATTGTTGATTCGTGTTGTGGAGTGGGAAAAAGCACCGCAACACTGGCTCAGCGCTACCCGCACGCCCGAGTAATTGGATTAGATAAGTCTGCATTGCGGGTCGATAAGCACGCACACTAT